>JAESUI010000045.1 GCA_016763135.1 Flavobacteriales bacterium | reverse complement strand
CAGGAATTCGATCTAATGATTTTAAGATGCTTGCTTTATTTAAAAAAGTAACTTCCTGAGCCAATTCAATAGTGATTTTCTTTTTCCCTTCTAGCTCTTCCTCTTTCAATTTATAAGGAATGGCGTAATTGTTTTTAAGAATAATAAAAACAGCAACTACTAACCCAATTCCTAATCCCCACAAAAGATCAATAAAAACAATCCCTAAAATGGTAATAACGAAAGGAATAAATTGTCCCATTCCTTGGGAGTACATTTTTTTAAAAACAGAGGGTTTGGCTAATTTATACCCCACCACAAATAAAATAGCAGCAAGAGTTGCTAATGGAATCATATTTAAAATGTTAGGAATAAACATTACACTTACTAGCAACAGCCCTCCATGAACAATAGCTGATATTTTTGTTTTTCCTCCAGCTTGCATATTAGCAGAACTTCGAACAATTACTTGCGTAATAGGTAAACCTCCTATTAACCCTGATAAAATATTACCAACACCCTGAGCTTTTAACTCTCTATTGGTTGGTGTAATTCTTTTGTGTGGATCTTGTTTATCTGTTGCCTCTACACACAGTAAGGTTTCTAAACTCGCTACAATTGCAATTACTATTGCCGTTACATAAACTGCAGGATTAGTAAGTGCCGTAAAATCAGGGAAGGTAAAATTGGCAATAAACTCATTCATATTACCAGGGATAGGAACGTTTACTATTTGTTCGCTATTAAGCATGTATCCTGCTTTATTTGCAAAAACAAAATTAAGTGCAATTCCTGTTGCTACTGCCACTAAAGGTCCTTGTATTAACTGGAAAATTTAAAACTTTTTTATCATTTTAGTTTCCCACAAGAGCAAAATACCAAGAGATACGACAGCAATAATTAAAGCTCCAGGACTTATATATTCTATCATATTAAACAATTCAGAAAATGTATTTTGTCCATCAACTTGCATAAACTCAAAATCTCCTTCGGGGTCTTTGTCATACCCAAGGGCATGTGGTATTTGTTTAATAAAGATGATAATTCCTATACCTGAAAGCATTCCGAAGATAACAGACGATGGAAAGAAATAAGCGATAATTCCACCCTTAGCAAACCCCATTATTAACTGTATAATCCCAGCCAACACAACAGCAACTAAGAAAATATCGAAAGCTCCCAAGTCTTGAATAGCAGTTAATACAATTACTGCTAAACCAGCAGCAGGACCACTAACTCCCAGAGTTGAGCCACTTAACGCCCCTACTATGACACCTCCAATTATTCCTGCGATTAATCCTGAAAACAAGGGCGCTCCAGATGCTAGTGCTATTCCTAAACATAAGGGCAGTGCTACAAAAAACACGACCACGCTTGCTGGTAAATCTTGTTTTAAACTTGAAAATAATCCTTTGTTGTTGCTTGTTGTTGAACCTTCCATTCTATCAGATAATTTAATATATCTGCGAAAGTAGAATGGGAAGATTAAAACGAAATTAGACCAACATTAAAATGAGATTAGAATTTGAAGGTTAACTTAAAATCGCAGGAAGTATTACCTGAACCTCTGTGCCATTTCCAATGTGGGAATTTATTTTAATAACACCTTGGTGAAGACTTATTATCTTGGAGCTAAGTGCCAATCCAATCCCTGAACCTTTAATGTTTATTACATTATTCCCCCTGTAAAAAGGAGTAAGAATTTTTTCAATATCATTCTTTTCAATACCAATCCCAGTGTCCTTTATGGTTAAGATTAACCAATTCTTATCTTTCTTCAATACAACCTCAACCTCATCATTAGAAGAAAATTTGCACGCATTATCAAATAAGTTAAGAATGGCCGTTTTTAATAGGTTCTTGTTCCCTGAAATTGAATAAATAGTTCCTCCATTTTCTATATTTAGTACTATTTGATTCTTAGGATTTAGAAAATCAAAGCTTTCCTTTATTTTAATCAAAAGGTCATTAAAATGAATCGTTTCATAATTAATATTTCCTTCATTAGCGTCAACTTTGGATAACTGAAGAAGGTTATTCATCGTTGAATTCAAAGTCTCAGCTTCAGAAAGTATAGTACTTATTGATTTCTGGTATTCTTCTGTTGTTCGTACCTTACTATTGATTATTTCAGCTTCCCCCATTATGGCCGTCAATGGATTTCTAATTTCATGTGAGGCATTCCGAATGAAGGCTTTTTGTGCTTCAAAAGAAGCTTCTAGTCTATCCAGCAATTTGTTAAATGCGATGGCCATTTCCCCTATTTCATCATTCGAATTGTGAACAATTAACCGTTGATGCAAATTCGTAGCACTTATCGTATTTGCCTTATTAATCTTCTTTGAAATGGGAAGTAAGGCCCTCCTAGCCATAAAGAAGCTAACTAAGAAAATTAAGGGGACCCCTATTAATACCAATATAATTATAATGTTCTTCAAGAAAGATAGGTTTTGCAAGCCAACTTGATCAACTGCCGTAACAATTATTAGATAATTTTTCCCTTTTACATTAAATATTCTACTTTCACCCTGAATCTCAGAATCTTCAAAACTAAAAGCATTACTTAATGTTAGCTTCCCTTTTGCCTCTTTGGGATATTCATATTTAAAGATAGGCACCACATTATCATTAATCTCTACCACCTCTTCTGTTTCCTTTGGCAATGTATGGAGAAATTGATTCGTTATTTTTTTAAGCTCAGGTGCACTAAAAGATTCTTTCTCTAAAAATATCTTTTCAGTAATCACTACTCTTTCTTTTAATCTTTCTTGAAAATCATGTTTTCGATAATTTGAAGAGAATAAATAAACCGTAAGCCCAAATGCTATGAAAATAGCACTTGCAATGATGGAAAAGGTAATGGGTAAACGAGTACTGATCTTCATTTGTTATTCTTTAATGACGTAACCCATTCCAATGACCGTTTTAATAATTTTGGATGAAAATCCATGTTCAATTTTCTTGCGCAAATAATTGATATAAACATCAATCACATTCGTCCCAAGATCAAAATTTACCTCCCAAACATTTTCAAGAATATCAGTTCGTGAAACAACCCTATTCTTATTTTTCAATAGGTACTCCAATAATCTAAATTCTCTCGCAGTAAGAACAATTTCGGTACTACCTCTGTAAACTTCTTTGGATTTTAGATTCATGTTTAGGTCTTGAACTTTTAATACTAAAGCTTCATTTTCATCACTTACTGTTCCTCTTCTTACCAGTGCATTAATACGAGCAAGGAGTTCTTTAAATTTAAAGGGTTTGGTTAAATAATCGTCTGCTCCTGTCTCAAGCCCAGTAACAATATCATCTGTTGTTCCAAGTGCTGTTAACATGAGTATGGGAGTATCAGTCATACGTTTGTTTTTTAATTGGTCGCAGACCTCAATACCATTCATTCCAGGCATCACAACATCCAGAATTATCACATCAAATTCATCTTGAAACGCTAACTTCAATCCAGTGATTCCATCAAATGCTTGAACTACATTATTTCCTTGTTCTTCTAACCCCCTTTTAATAAAGGAAGACACACTTAATTCGTCTTCTATAAGGAGTATTTTCATATCGCTAAATTACGCAACAGCAGACCATTATCAAGAAATAGTGTTTACAAATGAAAAGATGGCTAGTAAAATAATTGCTTTTGGATAATGATGGTGCTTGAGCATGATTCTAAATTTTGTATTCAAAAGTAGTGTCTTTAACTATAACTAAATTAATGCGACAGAACCGAGTTACTACTCTTTTCCTATGAATTTTGAACTAATATTTTGAGGACAGTGAAACAAAGTGCCACAAAATACACTCCGTTAATCAGTTAGAATAATCGCTGTTGAACTTCTGTTTCAGTAATGTAAAATAAGGTATATAAGTGAAACAAGGGATCACGGTATTTATTACTTTAACCAAAACACTTATGAGCGTTAAAGGAAGTAAAACTATATGCAGTGGTCTGGAATGGAATGAAATGATTGGACTACTAACACAATTAAAAAAAGATAAATACTGGTAAGAATTTCTATTAATTACTATTGGAAGTTATTTAGGTTTGAGAGGATCGGATATTTTAAATCTTAAATGGAATGATCTTTTAGATAAAACTTCAACTAAGAGAAAAGAAAACAGGAAACATCCGTTTTATTTCAATAAATGATCAATGCCAAGAAAACATTTTATTAGCTTGGAACAATAAAAAACAAGAGCAGGAATTGGATAACTACATTTTTACAAATAGAAAACGAAAAAGGATATCGATACAATATATTAATAGAAGGCTAAAATGGATATTTGGAAAATACCGAGTAAAAACAGACAATCCAAGTAGCCATACTTTACGAAAAACATTTGGCAAACGAGTTTATGAAGTTAACGATAAAAGCGAGAGTAGTTTAATTATGCTTTCGCTAGTGTTTTCTCACTCCAGTTTAGCAATAACTCAAAGGTATTTAGGTATAACACAGGAACAGATACAAGATGTTTATTTGAGTCTCTAAATCTTCTACTTAACATAGTTTATTGAATTTAATGTTATTTATGATTACAGGGTTATGGGAATCTCCAAAAACCATCTGATCTTTGCTATTATACATCTCATTAAAGCATCATCCATTTATTAATAAATGTTGTTTTATCTCTTCTCAGAAATAATTAAAAAAGTAAAGATGATAAGCTCAGCTATAGAAGCCTTACACTAAGAAGTAATCAGGATCATCAACCTATCAATTAAATACAAATTCGTAAATTTGTGTAAAACTGATTTTTATGAAAATAAGTGCCAACTATAGATTGATTTTCCTTTTTTTTTCAAGCATTATTCTATTGATTGGTTGTCAGGAAATGAAAGATGAACAGAAATTAGATTATGTTGAGTATAATATTTTGACAACGGACTCTCTAAAAGTAAATGAAGATATTAAAGTAATAATCATTGACTCTTGTGAATATGTCTTGTTTCACGAGTCTGAAGGAGTTAACAAAGGATATGGCTATATGGCCCACAAAGGAAATTGTAAAAACCAGATTCACAAAAATTAATTTACCAACTAAGAAATAGGTACATTGGGAAATGGTTTATAGTGATTTGAGGCTATTTCTAAATTTTTATTCCGATCTTATAGCAACTCATTTTTGGCTTTGTTTTTAGAATACAACCAGCTACCTAATATGAGAATAAAATAGATGCTAAAAATGTAAATTAATTGTTTGGGGTTTTCTGTATACTCAAAATAAAAGATTATCCCTCCCGCTATAAAAAGTCCAATCATTGCAATTAATGCAATAGCAATATGAGTTTTAGTTTCATTCCGTTTTATGAAATTAGCATAAGCTATTAAAAATGAAACAATAATAAATGTGATACTTCCAAACTCCAATATAATTTGTAATCCTCCACTCAATATTAATACAAAGGACAAAATGCTCATAGTAATGATAGCATAATTGGGAATATGGACTTTAATTCTATTTGACAACTTATTTGGTAAATACCCATCAGTGGCAATAACTGCAATTAACCTGGATGCTCCAAATAACGTTCCGTTAATAGCACTTGAAGTGGCAAGTAGAGCGGCAAAAATAACAGTAAACATACCTACCTTC
This sequence comes from Flavobacteriales bacterium, assembly GCA_016763135.1. Lineage (GTDB taxonomy): Bacteria > Bacteroidota > Bacteroidia > Flavobacteriales_E > Vicingaceae. The sequence goes on along the minus strand of JAESUI010000045.1, from coordinate 27,332 downwards.
CCTAATATTTGTTCAGCTCCAGCTGCCAATGCATATTCTTTATCTTGAATAATAAGTTCTTTCGGAATAGTCGCTAATGCTCCAATTGCCAAGACTACATATAAAAAAGTTGCAATCCCAATGGAACTATAGATTGCTCTAGGAATGTTTTTTTGAGGATTATCCATTTCATTGTAAGCATGAATTACCAATTGAAATCCTTCAAAAGCAACAAAAGTGATAGAAGAAATAATTAAGATACTGATAAGAGAAGAGTTGCTCTCAAATATTGGAGTGAAGTTTTCTACCTCTCCTTTTCCTGCTAATAGTCCTGCTATAAAAAGCAATAAAACAAGCTTAGTATAAACCATCCAATCTTCTAGTCTTCCCATCCCCTTTACGCTAGTAAGATTAATAATAGAAAAAAATAAAATGATTAAGCCTGCAACAATTTTATTGAGCCAATAAGAATTTTCAAATGGCAATACACTACACAAATAAGTAGAAAAAGTAAACGCATATAACGCTAATGTGCTTATGTATCCAAATACTACTAACCAACCTATTGCAGATGAAGCAAATTTAGAATTTGGAAAAGTTTTTTTAAAGAATGAATAAGTAGCTCCTTCATCTTTATAAAGTAGAGCTAATTTAACATAAGAGTATGCAGCAAAAAAAGCTAAAAGACCACCTATAAGAAATGCTATAGGTGTTGCGTTTCCAATATGTTCTACAGAAATACCCAGAATAGCAAATATACCACCACCAACCATACCACCTAATGCAATAGCAATTAGTTCTGCAAGTCCGAGTTCTTTCTTCCTTTTTCGTGTAAGCTTTTTTAACATTTATAATTTTCGGGAATTATCAATAAAGGTAAGTGAAGATGTTTCAATAACTTGTTTTCTACGCTACTTATTAATATTCGCTCAATAAAATTATGAGTGTGATGCCCAATAATAAGTATATCAGCATCCCATTTTTGAATAGCTTTATTTATTTCTTCAGTTGGATAGCCAATGGTTTCAAAATCGTTGATTTTTATGTTTGGATGTTTCTCTTTAATTTTTTCAATTAACCCAATGGATAATTCTTTTTCATGGACTTCAATGTCTATTGGTAATACTCCTGCATCAACTGCACCAATAGCATATCTTACTACATAAATAATTTCTACTTCGGCATTCACTTCTTTAGCTAATTGAATGGCATATTCTACTGCATTTTTTGGCAGAGTCACTACCATCTATTGCTATTAATATTTTACTAATCATTTTCATAAATTCTTAACCTGTTTTCAGTGGCGATTAATTTTTCTTGTAATTTATCTACTTTTTGAAGTAAGTTGAAAACGACATCAATACCTTGTATATTTACTTCCAGATCGAGATGCATTCGTATCATCTTTTCTACATCACTAATATTATCTTGATGGAGACATTGTTTTTCTGCTATGGTTGTAATCTCAATCAGCCCAACTTCATTAAGTTCATTAAAAAAGGTAATTTCAACTTGATAGGTTGTACAAAGTTGGTGGATAGGAATGTATTCTTGATTTTCCATATTTATCTCAATTTAGCTAATTCTTCAAACAATTCTTTTTCTTTGTCGGTTAAGTTAGTTGGTGTTTTAATTTTATAGGTAATGTATAAATCTCCAAACTGACCTTCTTTCTTATATACAGGAAAACCTTTTCCTTTTAATTTAACTTTCGTTTCGTTTTGAGTTTCTGCCTTTATTTTAAGTTTTACTTTTCCATTAAAAGTGTCAACAGTAATATCACCACCTAAAATAGCTTTATACATAGCTAAATCAACTGTAGCATATAAATTATTTTTGTCTCGTTTAAAATTTGTGTGATTTGCAATAGAAAATTTAATGTGTAAATTCCCCTTTGGACCACCATTTACTCCTGGACCGCCATGTCCTTTAATTTTAATGACTTGACCATTTTTTACACCAGCAGGAATGGTTAAACGGATATTTTTGCCATTAATGGTTAATGTCCTTTTATGAGTTTTATATACATCCTTTAAATTAAGATGCAATTCGGCATTAAAATCTTGTCCTTTAAATTTAACGCTTCCTCCTCTGGATCTTCCTCCCATTCCTCCACTAAACATGGATTCAAAAAAATCGGAATAATCACTTTCTGAAAAGCCGCCTCCTTGACCTTGATAATATTGTTGTTGATTACCTTGTTGTTGTCTTTGTTTTTCAAACTCTTCAGCATGCTTCCAATCTTTACCATACTTATCGTATTTTTTACGATTTTCAGCGTTACTTAATACTTCGTTGGCTTCATTAACTTCCTGAAACTTTTTCTTAGCCGTTTCGTCATTAGGATTTACATCTGGATGATATTTTCGTGCTAACTTTCGGTAGGCTTTTTTTATCTCTTTATCCGTTGCTGTTTTTGCAATTCCTAATGTTTTATAATAATCTATAAACGCCATTTATAATTTAATTAATTGAAAGAATTATTAAACCATCTAATTTATAATAAAAAAGTCTGATTTCAGTTTCAACTGAAATCAGACTTCAATAAATGTAAATCATTAATCCAACATGAAATGAGACCCTTCTGAACCTAATATTTTTTCAGCTCTATCAACATCATCTGAAGATCCTTTAAATATTACGAAATAACTTCCTTTATTAAGGTGTTTTTCATAATCACCTATCTTTTCATCTTTAAACCCTATTACTTCAGCTAATGCTCCTAATCCTCCAGCCATTATTCCTAAATCAAAACCACCAAGAACTCCAACTACAGCCCCTGCTCCATATAAAAATCCAAATCCAGGAATTGCAAAAACGCCTATTCCAGATAATAAACCTGCTAATACTCCAGCTCCCATTCCAATAAATGCCGTTGATTCTTCAATAGTTCTGTTATTTATATGGTGAACATGATTATTCGTTACCTCCGCTTTAGCTATTAATGAAATCTGTTTAGTAGAAATTCCATTATCAACTAATGCCTTTATCGCTTTTACTGCTTTTTCGTGTGTGTCATACACTGCTATTTTTGAACTCATATTTTTTTGTTTTAGGTTTATAATGATAGACTTAAAATCTATCTCTGCAAAAGCTAGATTCTGAGTCAGAATGTATTTAATAATTTCGTTATTCCTCTTTTCATTTTTTGAAAAACTGTTTTCTAAAACAATTTTTCTGAACTAGTCTTATCTTTAATTTCTAGTAAAGGGTCAATAAAAAGAGGGAGTGATTTTATCCATGAAGAATTTACGTTAACAATATGGTTCGCAAAAGAATGTAAACTCTGTTTAAGCTCCATAGTAAATTCTTTATTCATTTTAGCTAAGACATTGTTTACTTCATTTAATTTATTATGAAGTAATTCTCTAGCTTCTTCAATATTTTCTGGCAATTCCATTTCTTGCTCCTTTAAATGGTCATTAAAATGAATTTCTGCTGCCTTATAATAATCATGTAATATAGAATTTGAAGTAAAGGCTCTAAAATGAACTAACGAAGTAGCATCTCTCATTTCTTTTTTACTTATTTTCCATCTTCTAAAGCGACTAAAAGACTCACATAAACAGGTGTTTGAAACAATATTTCTTTTTCTGTATCGGTTAGTTTTAAAAAATAATTTTCCATCAATTTTTATATTTAATTTTTAGAAGTTTCATTAACAAAATTAAAAGTTTCTTCTATTTGAGAAATATCAAAGTAACGTTCTTCTCTTTCTTTACTTGCTCGTGCAAAAAATAGATTATCAATAGGAACTAATACTTTTAGAATATTTGAATGAGCTACAATAGCCAAATGACCTAAATGTTTATAATTTCTAAGTACCCAAACCATATCTTCAAAAAATACTTTGATACTTGTTTTAGAAATTTTTATTTCATCCAATTTAACCAAAACATTAACCTGCTCAAATCCTTGTTCTCTTTTTTGTTCAAATAATTTTTGACAATACCGTTCATCTGTTTCAGTAAAAGCATCTATTACCTCTATTGCTAAAACATTTTTTTCTGATATTTTAAGTTGTTCTATCATAATTTTCTATTAAAATTTAATTTTATACTTCTTCTTGTATCTTCTAATAGTTGACCAACTTCTTGTGTTGAAATGCTCTTTATTTCAGCAATTTCTTCAAATTCAAATTGATGGTTAGTGTATAATTCAAAAATGGACTGCATTAACTGAGGAAGATGATGCAAAATCATATCAATACTATTTGATATTTTCCTTTCACTTAATTCATGATCTAACTTATCTATCAGGTCTTTTTCATTTTCTTCTATAAAAACATCTGCTAATTTGTAATTACTTTTATTATAAGAGATGTCTTCTAAATCTTCTTCTAAAACTAAATCACCTCCACCATCAATACTATATCGTTCTTCCATCTCGTCCCATTGAGGCTTGGAGTAATTATCAATATTTTCAAAGAAAAGTTGGTCAAATTCCTCATCTACCAAAATATCATTTAATAGCTCGTCTGTTTTTTTAAATAGCCAAAGGTATAAGTCTCCTTCTTGTTTTACTTCCTCTATTTTTTCATAAACTTCAATAAAAAGTTGATCTATAATACCCTCAGCTTTGTACTTTCCTTCTGATATTTTTTCTTTTTTTATCGCTCTTTTTAATCTATTAACTATATATTTTTTTACTTCTGGTAAAATACTTAGCAATAGTTCATTAAAAGAATTTCTATCTTCATCTTTCTTTGATTGTACTAAATTGAAAAATATTTTTGAAACAAATAGATGAAACTCCTTTTGACTTATTTGATAATTTATATTAGTTTTCATAGAAATAAACTTTAATTATAATATAAAGGTGAGACTATATTCCTTTTTATAAAATGATTATTATCATCATAAATTTTTATTTAAAACAAACTTTTATTTCCTTTTTTTATAAATGATTTTTATGTCGGGTAACTCTGTAAAATAATAATGTGCCCAAATGTAAATATGATTGAATAAAGCAAGTATTAATGCAGCTTTTGATTGAAAGATTAGGCAAGGAATCCATAAAATGAAAAAACCATAAATATACATTCCATTAGAAGAATATTTGAATATTCCCCGTTTAACAAAAGGTAATTTAGCTGTTACTTCAGGTTCAAAATGATCTATTCCAAAAGCTCTATCCATTCCAAAATATTTCTTAACGGAATAAAATAAGTAGATAGCAGGAATAGCCAATAATCCTGTTATTAAGTATGACAGAGATACATCGATAGTAAGTGTCTTAGTGTTGGATATTGCCAATAAGATAATGCTTACTAATCGAGAAAAGATAAGGATTATGAATCCTGTTTTGTAAAAACTAAAACTATTTTCACCAAATAATTTAGAGATACTTTTATAATATAATTCTAATCGCCAAATAAGAAGCACATACAATTGATGTATAATTGGGGAAGAAATTCCTACTAAAAACCACATCGAACTACTTATTCCTAAAAAAGAACCTTCAAGAATACTGGGGTATATTCTAACAATATTAAAAAGCATTGTTAGTAATATGACTAAACTAAGTAAATGCCATTGTTGATACTTAAATATTTTCATGTTATAATAAACTACCTTTGTCAGTATAAGGAAATATTTCATCATACTTTAAAACTGAATTCATACTAACTCTTCGATTAATGTGTTTTCGCTCTAAATTAGATGATTTTTGAATTCCTGCTGCCGCAATCAACTCTACAAAACTATGTATTGTTTCTTCATGAAAATTAGCTACTCGTTGCGTTTTATTTTCTACATTTAAGCCTTTCATCAATGATTTCGCCTGTGTCGCAACACCTACTGGGCATTTGTTAGTATTACATTCTAATGCTTGAATACAACCTACTGCCATCATCATTGCTCTGGCACTATTTACCATATCAGCTCCTAAAGCCAAAGTTCGAGCAATATGAAAACCACTAAAAACTTTACCTGAAGCAATTATTTTAATATCTTTTTTTAAATCATATCCTACCAAGGTATTGTAAACAAAAGAAAGGCCATCTTTCAAAGGCATTCCTATAGAATTAGAAAACTCTATTGGAGCTGCCCCTGTCCCTCCTTCACCTCCATCAACCGTTATAAAATCGGGTTTAATACCAGATGAAACCATTGCTTTACAAATATCTATAAATTCTTCTTTTTTACCCACGCACAATTTAAAACCTATCGGTTTTCCTCCTGATTTTTCTCTTAAAGTTTTAACAAAACGTAATAAGCCAGAAGCATTAGAAAAAGCAGAATGACCAGGAGGTGAATGTACATCAGTATGAGGCTTAACACCTCTTATTTTTGCAATTTCTTCAGTATTTTTTGAAGCAGGCAAAATACCTCCATGTCCCGGTTTTGCACCTTGTGAAAGTTTTATCTCAATCATTTTAACACTCTCTAATGTTGCATTCTTTTCAAAAAGACCTTCACTAAAACTACCATCTTCTTTTCTACAGCCAAAATAACCAGTTCCGATTTGCCAAATTAAATCCCCTCCTGGCTCTAAATGAAAAGGACTAATTGATCCTTCCCCTGTATTATGAGCAAATTTTCCTTTTTTAGCTCCTCCATTCATTGCTAAAACTGCATTTTTACTCAACGAGCCATAACTCATTGCCGAAATATTTAATATGCTTGCGGAATAAGGTTTTTTGCAATCTTGACCACCTACAGTTACTCTTGGGTTTTTATCTAATTCATCATCTAATGTTGCATACATTGAATGATCTAACCATTCGTAACCAGCCTGATAAACATCCATTTGTGTGCCGAAAGGAACGGTATCATTTACTTTTTTTGCTCTTTGATAAATTAGGGACCTAAACTGCCTATTAATTGGTCTTCCTTGAGTATCTGTTTCCACAAAATATTGCATGATTTCTGGACGAATTGCTTCTAGCATATACCTGAAATGTCCAACTACTGGAAAGTTCTTTTTTATAGTGTGCTTTTTTTGAAAAATATCAACATAGCCAATCAATACAATTGGAGCAATCACAATTAAACTCCATAAAACAGGCAAATAATATTGTGCAATTATTGCTACTGTAATCAGTAACATTATGGATATAATGATAAATATATCTCTTACTCTCATCGTTTTGTTTTATAAACCTTTAAATAAATTATTGCATTTTGCAAAAATGAATCGGTTAAGCCGAAAATACTATGTTGTGTGACTCAGTACAAACTCTTCTAATCGATCTTCACTTTTGATCTGAATAAACCGACCTTTAACAAAAATAAGGTCAAGTGTTTTTAACTCATTTAAACTCCGTGACAAACTCTCTCGACTAGTACCAATAATATTAGCCAAATCTTCGCGCGAAAAATTCATCCCTTTTTTTAAATTCTCCTTTAGCCTAAATCGTTTATGCAATATCAATAAAAATAATCCCAACCTTACAATTAATGACTTCTGTGCTAGAATCCCAATAACATTAGCTAAAACACCGAACTCGTGAGAAATATTTACCAATAGCGCATCTTTCAACATAGGGAGCTTGTCTAATAACATTTTAAAATTTTTAGCACTAATAAAATTCACTACAACATCTTCAATCGCTTCACAGGAATCTTGATATCTCTCATTCGATAAAAGAGCGTGATATCCGAAAAAATCATTTTTACCATAGACATAAAATATCTGCTGTTGCTTATCTAAAACTGTCTTGAATTTTTTTACTCGTCCAGAAACTATTTGGAACATCCCAGTTGGGATTCCATCCTCATAAAAAATCTTATCTCCTTTTGAAAAGCTTAATCTTTCGTAAGTCGATTCAATCAATTTCATATCGCTATCATTGAGAGATTCATATAAAAGGTCACTTTTAAAGTCAAATTTTTCAGAAATATTCATTCTTCAAATATAACAAATGTTAAATATTAATGTAGCATTAATCAAATATTTCTAAAACATTCAATACATTTGCCTCAATATTTATATGGTAAGTCTATCTAAAATATGTTTAATTTATGTTCTCATGCTTCTGGTTGCAGTAGCACCAGAACGAATCCCCCTTGAACTTAACCTAAATGGTCATGCGTTAGAATTCATAGAGGAAATAGAAGAAAATGAAAATACTTACTGCAATGACCTTTTAACCTTTTCAGACGAAAACAATGGTGCAGGGAGTGGTAACCCTATTCAAAGTATCCTTGGTGCTCGAAATAGTTACCTTTATAATCTTGATGTCACATTAGTCAGATCATTTCTAGGTTATGATCTTCTTTCAACATTAAAAATTCCTTACTATTTACTCTATTGTCGATTGAATTTACCTCTTTGAGATTATTTCTTTAATAAAAGGGATTGAATTATTAAGCCCTTTCTAAGTTATAAATCTAATCAAGAAGTAAATTAATGAATAATCACGTTTTCAATGAAGATAAATGTCTTAAAAAATTAAGACACTTCTTACCAGTACAAGCTACTTTAAAAGATTTTGTACACCATAATTCTCTTCATTCTTTTCAAGATAAAGAATTTTTTGATGGCATTTTTAGTGCTTCTGAAATTTTTGGATTTCATGTAACTTTTAATATCAATAATTATCGAAAACTGCATCAACAAAGCAGAATAAAAAAAGAAATTATTGAACAGGTTATTGAAAGAAGTAAAGGAAAAAAAAACGTTAAAGCATATATGGATAAAATGCTCAATACATCTTATGAGCATAAATATAATCCGAGAGTTGGTCAATTAAGAAAACAATGGAAAATTCAATATAAAATAGACCTCGATAATTTAGTTCAACCTTTGTTGTTTAGAATTATAGCTAGTTTTTTAGACCAAGGAATAGCCATTTGGCATTTTCCTTTTGAAAAAGAAGGACTTATCAATTCTATTAAGCTATTAGAAAAAAACAGCTTTAGTAGTTTTTTCAAAACAAAAAAAGCCAAAGAATTACTGTTCTCAGAAAATCTATCCATTGAAAGTTTATTAAAAATAGTGGTTGGAAATCCCGATTATTACTCTAATTATTTATTTGACCAACAATATTCACACAAAGGATGGAGTGGGATGTTTAGCGTTATTGAAGACAATCCTGACACCATTTTTTATAAAAAGAAAGTGCAATTTAAAGATTTAATACTCCTTGAGCTGCTATTGGAAATTGATGCCCTTGATAATGTGTTGGGTAAGAAATGGCAGCCTCTAGCTCAAGATTTTACAAAAAAACCGATTGATTATTTATCAAAGGTTAAACATACTGAATTAGAAGAAATATTACAATTATGGCAAGAAGCTTTTGAGTGGGATTACTACGATGATGTTCTTGCAGGTGTTGACTTTCTTGTTAAGAATAAAAAGAAACCAAAAAGTACAGATGTAAGTTTTCAGGCTATGTTTTGTGTGGATGATAGAGAATGTTCTTACAGAAGACATTTGGAGGATGTGGACAAACAATGTGAAACATTAGGTGCTCCAGGATATTATGGTGCAGCTATTTATTTTCAACCTTTTGGTGGTAAATTTTATGATAAAAATGCACCTGTTGCACTAACTCCAAAGCATCTTATCAAAGAAATTGAGATGAAACAAACTAGGAAGCACGAAATTTTCCATAATAAAAAAACACATTCTTTTTTTCAAGGAATTCTTTCAACGTTTACAATTGGGTTGTTGGCAGGTTTAAAAATGACGTTAGATTTAGCTCGACCAAAAATGCAAGCAGATATTTCCAATGCATTTTCTCACATGGATATTAATGGTAAACTGTTAATTGAAAATAAAGACTCTAAAGACATTGAGAATGGATTACAGATAGGTTATCAAATTTCTGAAATGATTGATATTGTTGAATCTATGCTAACAGGCATTGGTTTAACAGAAAACTTTGCTTCAATAGTATATGTGGTGGCTCATGGTAGTAGTAGTGCAAACAATCCGCATCATGGAGCACATGATTGTGGAGCTTGTAGCGGAAGACCTGGAGCTGTAAATGCTAGAGTATTCGCTTTTATGGCAAATCACCCAGCAGTTAGAATTGCTTTAGAAACAAAAGGACTGAATATTCCAGAAACAACACAATTTGTTGCAGCAATGCATGATACGGCTAGTGATGAAGTGGCTTTTTATGATGAAGAAATATTAACAAATGAGAATAAGAAAGCACATTCAATACACCAAGAAACATTTGAAACGGCACTCGATTTAAACGCTAAAGAAAGAGCAAGAAGGTTTGCTTCTATCAACATTAAAAAAGACATCAAACACATTAGAAATGAGATAAAAAAACGCTCTGTTTCTTATTTTGAACCTAGACCTGAATTAGGACATGGAACCAATGCTTTATGTCATATTGGAAGGAGAGAGAGTACCAAAGGTTTGTTTTTAGATAGAAGAGCTTTTTTACAATCCTACGATTGCAAAAAAGATCCTGACGGGAAAGTATTAGAACAGGTTTTAGGACCATTACCAAATGTTTGTGGAGGTATTAATTTAGAATATTATTTCTCACGAATGGACATTGAAAAAATGGGGGCAGGAACAAAACTCCCTCATAATGTTACAGGGTTAATAGGAGTAACCAACAGTAGTGATGGTGATATTCGTACAGGACTTCCGTTGCAAATGATTGAAAATCATGATCCTGTTAGATTATTAATGATGATAGAACAGAAACCTGAAATTATTTTAAAAATAATTAAATCTTCACAAGAGATGTATGATTGGTTTGATAAAGGATGGATACACTTGGTAGCTATATCTCCTGATGACGATAATCTTTACCTTTTTTATAATGGAAAATTTCAACTTTATACACCACTAAAAGAGGCATTAAAAACAGGTGACATCAATAAAGTAATTGCAGAGGGAAGTGAAATGAAAACCAATCATATCCTTGATGCAACTTTAGAAAATATACCAACTTATGTTTATCCATAGTTAAATTAAAAAAAAAATGAACATCTTATTTTATACATTATTAACTACTCCATTTTTGGCTTTAATAATTAGTTTTTTATTCTCGAATGAGAACGAAAAAGCCATATTTGGCATTTCAATTACAAGTGTATTTGTCAATTATATTGCACTAATTATAATGGCAATCATTTGGGCAATGGATGGTTTTGAACCCATTTTTATGCAAGGGCCTGTATTGTTTCATACAGGAAAAGCAGATTTTACCATTAGTTTTTTGTTAGATGGATATAGCTTAATCTATTTATTGACGGCAACATTTTTAACAGGAATTATTGTGGTTTTTAGTAAAAATTATATCCATAGAGAAAAAGGATTTAAACGATTTTTTAACAACATTAAATTCTTCTATTTTGGGCTAGTAGTTGTGTTGATGTCAGGCAACTTAGAAACGCTCTTTGTCGGTTGGGAAGTGCTTGGTGTTACGTCTTTTTTCCTAATCGGTTTTTATCGAGACAGGTATCTCCCAGTTAAAAATGCTTTAAAAGTAATTTCGGTTTATAGAATTGCAGATGTTGCTTTGCTGTTAGGCATTTGGTTAAGTCATCATTATTTTGGTTACAGTATTAATTTCAAAGATTTAGATGGATTACATAGCCCCCACTATCACATTATCAATGAAACAATTTATATCTACCTAATACCTGGATTATTTTTATTGGCAGCAATGGTTAAATCTGCTCAGTTCCCATTTTCTTCATGGTTACCTAGAGCAATGGAAGGACCGACAACTTCTAGTTCCATTTTTTATGGTTCATTGTCCGCACACATTGGTGTTTTTCTTTTAATACGTACATCTCCATTTTGGGAAGGTAACTATTGGTTTCATTTTATTATAGGAGGAATAGGATTGATAACTGTATTATTAGCATCATCTACAGCTAAAGTACAATCTACCATAAAAACACAAATTGCCTATTCCTCATTAGCCCAAATTGGATTAATGTTTATTGAAGTTGCTTTTGGTTGGTACTGGCTCGCAATGATTCACTTTATGGGAAATGCAATGCTTCGTTCTCATCAATTACTTATTTCTCCATCTATTCTAAGTTATAAAATTCACGATCAATTTTTTCATTTTAATCAACCAGCACAACAAGGGAAAGATTCCTTTTGGGATAAACTAAAATTGTCTTTATACATTTTAAGTATTAAAGAGTTTAACCTCGATACATTTATGTATAATTTTTTATGGAATCCTCTTAAAAAAGTAGGAAATAGAATTAATTTATTGTCTCCAAAAATTACATTTAGCATTTATGTGCCTATATTTTTAATTGGCTTATATGCTATTTATCACAGAGAAATAGTTCCCAATAATATAATCAACTATCTACCAGAATTTTTTGCTTTTTTAGGTTTTATTTTGATTCTAAAAGCATTTGTTAAACGTAAATCGGTACTTACAGCATGGTTGTTAATCATTGTAAGTCAACTATTTCTTTCTTTATCTTTTGGTTTTAATGAGGTGTTTGATTTTACTCAAGTACATCTTTATTTGAGCGGTATTCTTGTTTCTGGGGGTGTTGGTCTATTCGTAATTTATAAACTCAAGAAAAAAGGAAAAGACATCAGCCTTAATCAATTTCAAGGTCACAATTATGAATTCTCTGGGTTAGCATTCATTTTCATATTAGCATGTTTAGGTATATCTGGATTTCCAATAACTCCAACTTTTATTGGAGAAGATTTATTGCTTGGTCATATACATGAAAATCAATTTCCACTATTAGTCTTATTAACACTTTGTCTAGCATTAGACGGCTTAGTCGTTTTTAGAATTTATTCAAGATTGTTCTTAGGGCAGCATATAAGCGGTTATCATGACTTTGCATATCGTTCATCATAAATAACTATCTAAAAAAAATATAACACAATAATTAAAATACATTAAAATGAAAAATAACAACATACCAAAAACAGGGTTTGCAGGACTTAAAGCCCATTTTAAAGACGACATCATTTCAGGGTTTAGTGTATCACTTATTGCATTACCACTTTGTTTAGGTATTGCCTTAGCATCTGGAGTACCGCCATTAGCAGGTATAATTACAGCTATTGTTGGTGGAGTATTGGCATCAAGAATTGGCGGAACATTTGTAACCATTAGTGGCCCTGCCGCAGGGTTAATTGTAATTACTTTAGGTGCAGCAGAAAGTATGGGAGGTGCAGGAATAGAAAGTGGCTTTGCAGGGTATCCTCATGCTTTAGGAGCAATTGTAATTGGAGGATTAATTATGGCTGTTTTTGGACTACTAAAAGTAGGGAAGGTTGGAGATTATTTTCCTTCCGCAGCAGTTCACGGAATGCTTGCAGCTATTGGTGTTATTATTATAATTAAACAAGTTTTTCCGGCCATAGGAGCAAAAGGACCAAAAGGTGAAATTTTAGAAGTTGCATCAGAAATTCCACATTATTTAATGCACGAAACGAATTTGAGTGCTATTATAGTAACACTTGTTGCTTTAGCTACACTGATAATACACCCTATTATTAAAAGTAAAATCATCAAAATGGTTCCTGCTCCAATGTGGGTACTAATCTTTACCATTCCATTAGCAATGTACTTAGGTCATGAAAACCTAAAAATGGTAAATTTAGATGGAGGCTTATTAGGCGGAGGAGGTTTAAAACTACCCTCTTTTGAAAAAATAGGAACGTCTCCTTTTTGGATTGCAGTTATAGGAGTTGCATTGGTTTCTGCCATTGAAAGTTTATTGAGTGCAAAAGCTGTGGATAGCCTAGACCCTTATAAAAGGAGTTCCAATTTAGATAAAGATTTAATAGCAATGGGAGCGGGATCTTCCTTGGCTGCGGCATTGGGAGGATTACCAATGATTTCAGAAATTGTACGTTCATCAGCCAATGTAAATAACGGAGCTAAAACACAGTGGGCTAATTTTTCTCATGGATTATTCTTATTAATTTATGTGTTGATAGGGGTTTTTATAATTGAAATGATTCCTGTTCCTGCTTTAGCTGCCATGCTTGTTTTTACTGGATTTAGATTAGCTTCTCCAAAAGAATTTAAGCACATGTATAAAATTGGATTAATGGAGTTTGAAATTTTTGTGGTAACACTTGTCGCTGTTTTAGCAACAGATTTAATTATAGGTATTGTTATCGGAATTCTATTCAAGTACGTATTAATTCTATTCAAAGGCACAAAAATTAATGAACTATTTAAATCTAATTTGAGCGTAGAACACAAAGGAAGTAGTAAAATTATTTACTTAAAAGGTTCTCAAATATTTTCTAATTACTTATCACTAAAAAAGAAAATGGATAGTGGCGTTCAAAATTATGATGAGTTAATTTTAGATTTCTCAGCGGTTAATTTTGTTGACCATACAGTTATGGAGCATTTAGAAGATTACGCTAGGTTGGCAAAACAAAATAATAAAAATGTACATATAGAGAATGTCGAAAATCTACATCCAGTATCTAATCATCCATTAGCAGCAAGAGATAAGAACTCTAAAGCTAAATTGAAAAATATCAACATTGATTCTCGTACACTAGAGCTTTTGTCTTTTGCTCAATCCAATGAATTTGAATTTCAAAATAAAATAGCAGATAATGAAGGTTGGGATTTTTATACATTGACTATTCGTAAAAAAATAATTTCAATAAAGAATATCATCAGCACAAGAAATAATAACGCACTATTTAGTATTGCAGACATTAAAACACAAGAAGGTGCTGAAACTACAACTGATTTAGAATCAACAACTGTTTTAAAAATTTCAGGATTATCTCCAATTCCTAAATTTTATATGGAAAAGGAAACTTTCGTAGATAAAATAGCAGAAGTAGTTGGTGCAAGAGATATTGATTTCGATACCCACAAAAAATTCTCTAATAATTACGTGCTAAAAGGATTGAATGAAAACGAAGTAAGAAAATTCTTTACCCCTGAAATCCTTAACTTCTTTGAATCTAATTTAGATTATTATATGGTGAGTAATGGTACAGATTTAATGTTACATCAATCTCATAAAGTTTTAGAAACAAAAGAAATTCATGAGCTTTTAAACAAAGGAAAAGGATTGATAAAATGTTTAAATAAGGCTTTAGTTACTGTTTAGAGTTTGAGTATGAAAAATCAGTTTAATTAAAAATAAAGAGATGTACTTTTTAATGATATTCATTTTTGTCTTGGGATACACAGCTATTGCTTTAGAGCATCCCTTGAGAATAGATAAAGCAGCTTCTGCATTATTAACAGCGGTTATCGTTTGGACATTATTAATTATAGGTAGTCAAACTATTTTGTCTGCTATAGAAGACCCTACTCTATTAGTTGAAGAAAGTCTAATGCATCACTTGGGGGAAATTTCTGGAATCCTGTTTTTCCTATTAGGGGCAATGACT
Organism: Flavobacteriales bacterium; assembly: GCA_016763135.1. Taxonomy (GTDB): domain Bacteria; phylum Bacteroidota; class Bacteroidia; order Flavobacteriales_E; family Vicingaceae. The sequence goes on along the minus strand of JAESUI010000045.1, from coordinate 12,062 downwards.
CTTGTAGAGTTGGTAGATGTACATGGTGGTTTTGATATTATAACAAGTAAAATAACCACTTTGAATAAGACAAAATTACTTTGGATTTTGTGTTTTGTAACGTTTTTTATGAGTGCTGCTCTTGACAATTTAACGACATCCATAATAATGGCTGCTCTTTTGAGAAAACTCATTCATAGAACAAAAGACCTATGGTTATTTGCTGGCATGGTAATTTTAGCTGCAAATGCAGGAGGAGCATGGTCTCCTATTGGAGATGTTACCACTATTATGTTGTGGATAGGTGGACAAGTAACAGCCGCAAATATTGTTCTAAAGTTATTCTTACCTAGTTTGATGTGTTTATTAGTTCCTCTTGTTTTAATTTCATTTAAGATGAAGGGGAAATTGAAAAGCATCGAAAAGGAAAAGAAAAATGAAAATATTCCAGAATGGGAGAAGAAAACAGTTATGTATTTTGGAATAGGTTCTTTATTATTTGTGCCTGTATTTAAAACAACAACCCATTTACCTCCATTTATGGGGATATTATTAGGGCTAAGTGTTTTATGGATTGTTACAGAAATTATTCATCGAAGAAAACCTTCAGGTTTAAAAGCAACATACTCTATTGTGGGAGTATTAAAAAAAATAGATACACCAAGTATTTTATTCTTTTTAGGAATTCTTTTAGCTGTTTCAGCTTTGCAAGTGGCAGGTCATTTAAGTGATTTAGCGTTGATTTTAGATGATAAAATAGGTAATATCTGGATTATTAATTCTTTAATTGGAGTTTTCTCCTCTATAGTAGATAATGTGCCTTTAGTTGCTGGAGCAATTGGAATGTATGACTTAAATGTATATCCAGAAAATCACTTATTCTGGGAACTTTTAGCTTATTGTGCAGGTACAGGTGGTAGTATTTTAATTATTGGTTCTGCGGCAGGAGTTGCCATAATGGGAATTTTAAAAATAGATTTTATCTGGTATTTAAAGAATATTACATTCTATGCTTTTATAGGTTATATCTCTGGAATACTCACCTTTTTACTAATTAATTCAATACTGTAAAAATGAAGGTGTGCTTTGAACAATATGTAAATGAAAATATCAAAAAAAAAAACAATTGTAATTAGTTGTAATGATTCCTATTTCGTAAATAGTTTTATTGAGAACCCTAACATTATTCTTTGCACCTTTTTTGGAAACATTATCCAATCATCAAGTAATCTTGATTTAGATTATTTTAAATATTGCGTCTATGAAGAAGGTGCCTCAGAAATTTTAGTAGTCGGTCATTACAACTGCGATAACAATGAAAGTATGCAGCTCCATCAATTGGAAAAGTCAAACTGGACCAGTGCAAAAAAACAATTGAATATTCTTAGGAAGAAATCAGATAAAGAGAGGATTCCAACAACTCCTAAAAAACAAAAAGTTTGGATTGATCTTATAGATCAAATTCTTAAAATTTCTAGGATGAGTTTATTCCAAAATAATAGATGTAAATTTGAAATAAATATAAAGGGAATCATTATATATGAAGTTAAAAATTACCAAGTACAGGAAGTAAATTTAATCAACTAATAATTCCAACAAAATGAAATTAAATAAATTCCCAATTCTTATTTTTTTATTGTTAATAATGACAATTCGGGTATGGTCTCAAAAAAGAATCGTTGATTCTAGTCTTAATACATGGTGGAGTAACACCAATAAATACTCAGTTAATGAGAATTGGTATTTCTCATCTGAACTCCACTTAAGACGTGCAAATGGTCTTGAAGATTGGCAACAATTCCTTTTTAGGCCTGCCTTGAATTACAAATTAAATTCTTCTATTGATCTTTCTCTAGGTTATACCTATATCAGATCTTGCCCTTATGGTAATCAACCCATCGCCATTATTACTCCTGAAAATAATATATGGGAGCAAATCACCTTAAAACATCAATCAGGAAAATTGAAAATAAGTCATCGTTACCGTTTTGAACAACGATTTATCGGACAAACCGTTTATGATGCTTCCGGTTTAGCACCAACAATTGAGGGCAATAAATACGCTCAACGATTTAGATACAGACTTACTTTAAGTAGGACTATCTCTAAAAATGGAAAGCTGTTTAGCAAGGCTTTTAATGAGCTTTGGATAAATTTAGATGATAAAAGTGTTATGCCAACTTCCTTAAATCAAAATTGGTTGTATGGAGGGTTAGGTTATAAAATAATTCCTAATGGAAGTATACAATTAGGTTATATGAATCAAGTAGTTAAAAAAGGAGACGGGATTCATTTTGAAAACAATCACACTTTACAAATTACAATTGGATACAAATTCGAAAATAAATAGTGAATTAATAGATTGATGAAACAGTTAGAATTATATAGCGATATTTCAAATCAGGATTTTGATAAATTATACCCTGAATATATAAGAAGTTTATCAAATATTCACTGGACTCCAATTGAAATAATAGAAGTAGCTATAGAGTGGTTAGGTGCCTATTCTGGGGCAAACATTCTTGACATAGGTTCTGGAGCCGGTAAGTTTTGTATAGTTGGTGGAATTTTGTCAAACTCAAAATTCACAGGCATAGAAAAGAGGGGGAATTTGGTTTCTGAAGCAAATAAATTATTAAAGAATTTCGAATTAAACAATGTTAGATTTATCAATGCCAATATATTAAATAGTGACTTTAGAAAATATGATGCATTCTATTACTTTAATCCGTTTTGTGAGCAAATAGCCTCATGTCAATGGATAGATCAGAATATTTCATTTTCAAAGACCAAATACCGTTTATATGAAAACTATGTATATAGTCAACTGCTAAAAATGCCTTTGGGCACTAGGTTGGTTACTTATTGTTCACATGATTTTTCACCACCGTCATCGTATAAAATAAAGGAGATGATGTTTAATGGCCTTCTTGTACTATGGATTAAAAAAACATTTTAAATGTAAATTATATGGACGAAAGAATAAAATCAATTATCGTAGATAAGCTTGCGGTAGATGAAAATTTAGTTGTAAACGAAGCTGAATTTAACAAGGACTTAGGGGCAGATTCTCTTGATATAATTGAATTAATTATGGCATTTGAAGATGCTTTTAATATTACTATTCCTGATGAGGATCTTTATAAGATAGTAAGCATTAGTGATGCACTTTTTTATATTGAGAATAAACAAAATAATAACTTATGAAAATAATTGAAGTAAAGAATCCTGTAATTGAGATTGATGGAGAAGAAATTGTCCCAAATCTATGAGTCTGATTAAGAAATATATTTGTTTAATAGTTGGCTTAAGTTTTTCAATTACTTTAATTGGTCAAGTTGCTAATCCTATAGGTAGTCAATGTAATCTTTGCAAGAGCGACTCAAAGCACATTCACTTAGATCCTTATCAAGTGAATTTAAAAAAAGAAGTGCCTTTCTTTTTAACAGGCTTGGGGTTACTAAGTTCAGGTTTGTATATCAAATCAATTAATGAAAAGCCTCAATTTACAGTAGAAGAATTAAATGCTTTAGATGCCAATAAAATTAATTCGTTTGATCGTAGAGCAGTTAACTATCACTCCAATGCAGATCAAACTGCGAGTAATGTCATTCTATACACCGGGCTTGCACTTCCAACTCTATTTTTTATGAGTAACCATCATACTCGTAAAGATGTTGGCCCTTTATTAATTATGAGCTTAGAGATTTTAACCATTTCAAACGGATTATCGTTTAATGCTAAATATATTTTTAATCGTTCTCGTCCTCAAGCATACAATTCTGCATTTTCCATTAATGAAAGAACTAGCAGTACAGCAAGGTTATCATTTTTCTCTGGGCATACTACACAAACAGCCGCTTTTTCAATTTTTATAACTAAGGTAATCAGCGATTATCATCCCAATATGAAAAATGGAGTTAAAATTGGATTGTACACTTTTGGCTTGGGGTTACCTGCCACTATGGGTTATTTGAGGGTCAAAAGTGGAAAGCATTTCCCCACCGATGTAAAACGGGTTTTGCTGTTGGAGCATTAGTAGGATGGTTGGTACCTGAATTACACAAAACTAAAATAAATTCAAAATTATCCTTAAATCCATATAATTTGAAAGGAGCAACTGGGTTAACTTTAATCTTGAAATTATAATCACGCGTTTAAATCCAATCTTAAGGTTTGAAATGTTTTATCCTTCCTGTTATAAATTAACCCTTTCAAGTTAATTTCTCCTTCAGAAATTTTCATACCTAAAATAGCAGATTCCATTAATTCATAGGCCAAACGGTAGACATTTGATTCAGATATTTTTTTACTCTTTAATTCTTGATCTCGTATATCCTTAATTAAATCATCGCTATTACAAATATCTAGCAATATTTTCTCAGCTTTTGTATCAAAACGTACTTCGTTTGCTAAAGCACTTTTAATAAAAGTACACTGGGAATCATTAACCAAATAGATCTCTTTTACATCCTCCCTTCTGATAAATTGGTTTATTTCTTCCATTAATTTAAATTCACTCAAATCAAAGGCAGTACCTAATGCAGTTAAAAAGAAACTGTTTTCACCAAATTTTTCACGTATAGGTTGTTCCATATAACAGTCAGGACAAACTAGAAATAATCTATTCATCATTTCTCGTTGTATTGGTAAACTTGCTCCAAAGCATCGTTATTATTAACACTTACACCAAGGTCTTTTATTAATCCATCCTTCAGGCTATAAACCCAACCATGAATATGAGGGAATTCTCCATTATTCCACTCTTGCTGAATAAACGAAACCTTAGCCAAGTTAGTCACCTGTTCTTGGATGTTGAGCTCAACATATCTATCCAATTTTTTCTTCTCATCTTTGATCTCGTCAAGCTCTTTTTCATGCAAGCGGTAAACATCTTTGATGTGCATCAACCAGTTGTCCAAGAAACCAAAATTTTCGTTGCTCATTGCAGCTTGTACTCCACCACATCCATAATGACCACACACAATAATGTGTTTTACTTTTAACACTTTTACAGCATAATTTACAACACTTAACAAATTAGAGTCTGTATGAACTACCATGTTGGCAATATTTCTCTGAACAAAAATTGAACCGGGGAGGGCATTTGTAATTTCTGTAGCTGGAACACGACTATCTGAACATCCTATCCAAAGAAATTGTGGGGATTGTCCAGTAGCTAACTTATTAAAAAAATTGGGGTTATGCTTTAAAGTATTGTTAACCCATGATACATTCCCATTTATTAAATCTTTTATCGTTTCTGCCATTCCATTTTTTTTACAAATTTAAGATAAATTAAAGTTCTGTCATAATGCTAAAAATACATACTCTTGGATCTCATAAATTGACAAAATAAATCTACCACAGTTACATTGTATTAAATCAAGACCCTCCCATAAAAAAGAGGAGAGGCTCAACAAGGCAAATCATTAACTAAATACAATTATTTGCTATTTTGTCTTACAAGTACAACCATCAGATTCATAGTTCTCTACTTGGTCATTATAGTTACTTGTTTTTTCGAAATCATCTTCACATAAAGTTGCTGTTGGAAGGGTGCTGCACCCAGTACATTCTTTACAATTATCTTTACTACATGATACTACTGTCATCCCAATAAAGAATAAACCGATTATAATTACTTTTTTCATAATATATGATTTTAAGTTAGTATAAAATTAATCTTTCAATGTTCTCCTGTAATCCCTTCGGTAACATTAATTGTATGGTCGCCTACTTTTTCTAACGAATTAAATAAGTCTGCATATATGGTAGCATTTTTGAAATCATAATCTCCTTTTTCAACGCTTAGAAAATGTTCTCTTCGAATGGATTTCCTAAATACATTAAGTGCTGTTTCAAGCTCTTTTGCCTTCAACATTTTTATCGTTCCATAATCAGACTTTAAATTATAACACATGTTTTCAAGATTATTTTCAACCATCTCAAACATATCCGATATATTTTTGAGCTGTTTATCAGTAAAGGAAACGTTTCCCTCATTTTTTCGTTCAAGTGCTTTCGACATTTGATAATAAATATCTCCTATCCTTTCCAAATCGCCCACAATACTTAACATCCCTCTCATTCGAATAGAGGATTGTTCGCTCATTTCTCCTTCTGATATTTTAGTAATATAACCTGCCACATCGGCTTCAATTCTATCAGTTATGTCTTCATATTTTTTAATTTTAGCTATTAGCTTACTGGATGTCTTTCTATCTTTTTCTGTTAATAAGTCTCTTACCAATCCATTCATCTTTTGTATTAGTTCACCAAATTTTGCTACTTCTTTTTGTGCTTCTAAAGTTGCTATTTCTGGGGTCGCCATGACGACTGTACTAATATGCTCTAAATGATATTCTTCATCCATATCTCCTTTAGATTTTACCATTCGAGTTGCCAGTTTTACTAATAATGGGACAAACCATATCATAATAGCAACATTTAAAAAGTTAAATCCTGTGTGGAATATAGCTAATCCTATAGGTGCTCCTTCAGGTGTATATGGACTTGCTACGTTTAAGATATTAGTAGCAACTAATTCTACTATATGTAAAACTGGAGTAAATGAAATTAACAGCACCATCCATGTTACTCCAACAATATTGAACATGGAGTGTATTCGAGCAGAGCGTTTTGCATGTACATTAGCTGGTAAAGATGCTAACTCGGCAGTAATTGTGGTTCCAATATTTTCTCCAAGTATCATTGCAGCTGCGACCTCAAAAGGGATAATTCCACTAAAACATAAGGTCTGGGTTAATGCCATAGAAGCACTTGAAGATTGCACAACAATGGTTAGTAGTGTACCAACCAATATAAAAAATAAGTTACTTAAAAGTCCCATATCAGCATAAGCACCAAGAAAGTGTAATATCTCTGGATTGTTTTTTATATCTGGTACAGCATGCTTTAACTCTGACAGCCCCCAAAACAAAATAGCAAAACCAACGATAAACTCACCAATGTATTTTACTTTATTTCTTCTCATAAACAACATTGGAACACCAATAGCTAATAACGGAAGAGCCATTGCAGCTATATTAACCTTAAACCCTAAAATAGCTACTAACCATCCTGTTATGGTTGTTCCAATATTTGCCCCCAACATTATGCCTGCTGATTCAACCAAGGAGAGTAATCCAGCATTAACAAAACTTACTGCCATTACAGTACTTGCAGAAGAAGATTGAACCAAACAGGTTACCAAAAAACCTGTTAATACTCCTAAGTATCTATTTTTGGTCATCATACTTAGAATTCTTCTTAAGCTGTTCCCTGCTGCTTTTTGAATTCCCTCACTCATTATTTTCATTCCAAAAATGAAAAACCCAAGAGCTCCAATCAATTTTAATATATCTATAAATCCAAATTCCATTACTATTTTTTTATGGTTGTTAAAACATTTTAGACAAAAATATATTGAACAATAAGTTTTTCTGTTAAAGTTTTATTAAGGTTATATTAATTAATTGTTAAGACCAAATAGAAAGTGTTCCAAACGGTAATGATTTAATAATATTAATAGCAATTCCTTAATATTTGGTTAACATAAATGAATACAGACAGCATTACTTTAGTCAAAAATATTTTTGTAATGAGTAATGAAAAAATACTCCTTGTTGATGACGAGGTAGATGTAATTGAATTCTTAAGTTATAATTTAATCAAAGCAGGGTTTAATGTTTCTACTTCCACAACTGGGAAAGAAGCCATAGAATCTGCGAAAGAAATGAAACCTGATTTAATTATCTTGGATGTAATGATGCCCGAAATGGATGGTATTGAAGCTTGTTATGAGATTAAAGAAACAAAAGGGTTGGAAAATGTACTAGTTGTATTTTTAAGTGCCAAAGGAGAAGATTATTCACAAATTGCGGGAACCGAAGCAGGTGCGGATAGTTATATTACTAAACCAATAAACCCAAAACTGTGAATCAGCCGAGTTAAGGCTATTTTAAAAAGAAGATACATCCCAGAAGATACATCAATATGCAATGAAGCTGGAAACATTAAAATTGATAGAGAAAAACGTCTTGTTTATAAGGATGGTCTGGAATTTACATTACCAAAAAAAGAGTACGCACTCTTGGCACTATTGATATCTAAACCTGGAACTGTTTTTACAAGAGAGGTAATTTTAGAGAATATTTGGGGAAAGCATACAGAGGTAGGAGACAGAACGATTGATGTCCATGTGAGAAAAATTAGAGAAAAATTGGGAGATAGCTGCATCCTTACTATCAAAGGTGTGGGATACAAATTGAAGGGTAGGATGAATTAGAACCTTAAAAATATATCAAACGTTTCTATGTTTTTCAAGCCGTTAAAACATATGGCAAAAATACGTAGCTACCCATCAAAATATTTTTTGATTTCTGTCATTAACTCGTTTAAAGAAGTATCATATTTAGATAAATAACTGGATGCTCCATATTCTAACATTCTCTCTTTAGAATATAGCCCATCATCAGAAAAACCAATGATTATCATTTTTGGAAATTCTTTTTTTACTTGAACAGTAATTACATAACCATTAGTTTGGTTAGGATCTATTACAATAATATCAACTGGATTTGCATTTAGAAATTCAATGATTTCATTTCCGTGCCTACAAATACCCACAACATCAAGCTGTTTATCTTTATTGAAAAGGTTTTTTAATGTATTGGAAAGAATTAGGTTTTTTTCTACGAGCAAAATTTTAATCATAGTGTGATAATTTAGGTTTATAAATTACCCCAATAAAAGAGGGGTGGAACTTCATCTTATTTGAAACAGAGGTACTACCAATACCAATAAACCAAAATAAGAGAAGCCCACCCCAATCCTTTAGGTTTGTATTGAATTAAAAACAATAAAGAAATCCCCACTAATATTACTACTATGAAAGAGGGGGTTCCAAGGGGGAGACTAATAACTTGCCTATATTGTTAATAAAAAAAAGAATGGGGTGAACTTTACCCCAATCCAGATTCGAGGTCTATGCCCCGTATTAGTCCCCATTCTTTTAATTGTTGCTTGTAGAACCATTTAGAATCTTAGCCTAGCGGGCTCATAAAGGTCTTAGTTTATAGCAACTTCATTTAATGAATTAAAAAATAAAAGTATGGAATTTAAAGAATCTTTAGGTATTGACGTATCTAAAAAAACAATTGACGTAATGTTACACTGTAAAAAGTTACACCGTCAATTCAAAAACACCACTAAAGGGTTTAATAACTTGATTAGATGGGCAGAAAAACAAACAGGAATTAAGATGCCTCAAATTATAATATGCTTTGAGCATACTGGTATTTATTCTCTCCCTTTGGCTACTTATCTTTATGAACGACAACTTATATTTTCTATGGTTCCTGCTATTGAAATAAAACGTTCAATGGGCTTGGTTCGTGGAAAAAATGACGCTGTTGATGCTGAAAGAATAGCTGAATATGCCTACCTAAGAAGAGGGCAAATAAAACCATATAATCTTCCTTCAAAAAATATACTTCAACTTCAGAAAATACTTACCCTAAGAGATAAGATGGTAAAACAAAGAGCTGGATATAAATCTGATTTAAAAGAGACTAAAACTATGTTGAAATCAAGCGATTATGAGCTATTTTTTTCTACACAAAAGAAAATGATTCATTATTTTGATAAGCAAATAACAAGGCTTGATGAGCAAATAATTCAAATAATAAAAGATGATGAAGCCATGAATAAAATTCACACACTCATTACTTCAGTAAGAGGGATTGGTGTAATTATATCAGCTAATTTCATTGTACTCACAAACTGTTTTACAGACTTTAATGACAGTAGAAAATTTGCTTGTTATTCAGGAATTGCTCCCTTTGAAAAACAATCAGGAACATCGTTAAATTCTAAATCAAGAGTTAGTCATTTTGCTAATAAAAAAATGAAATCACTTTTGAATATGGCTGCTTTCTCTGCTATTCAATCAGATCCAGAATTAAGAATGTATTACCTTAAAAGAGTAGAAGAAGGGAAAAGTAAAATGAGTACAATAAACATTGTTAGAAATAAAATAGTCCATCGCGTTTTTGCTGTAGTAAAAAGAGGAACACCGTATGTCGTTTTACAAAATCATGCGGCTTAAAAAAATAATTTAGCATTTACTTGTTTTTACCTTAGAATACGGTGAGCATTCTACTTATAATTCTTGGTTTATTTGAAGCTTGGTAGTTTTCTGTTTCAAGAATCATAGCAAAATGCAATGACGTTATATGTTGTTTTAAATTTTTCTTATATATTTTCGTTTTAAAGTTTAACACTATAAAGATACAATTACAAATTAAACATGAATGATGAGAGATAAATTTTTATCTCTTTTATCATTACTTTTTTAATAATTGCAAACCATAGCTAATTAGGTTTAAATAAAAAGCACAAAAACATGGCAATCATTACAGAGAAGAACAATATAATTAACTGAATATAAGTTAGTTGAGATTATAAATCATTTCATAAGATGAAAAGAATAAAAAAATAGAAGTCTTAGTTCATATCTCCAATTCTAAATAAGCTTTCAATTTTTTCCAACCTTTTGTTCCTACATTTGTCTTATAAATAAGGAGAAGCATTATCGATAATTGGGACAATCATAAAATAATTAAGGGATGCGTAGCATTTGATGCCACAGCACAGAGGATTCTGTATGAAAAATATTCATCACAGATGTATGGTATCTGTTTGCGTTATGCTAAAAACAGAGATGATGCAGATGATATTTTTCAGCAGGGATTTTATTTGGTTTATAAAAATATAGATCAATTAAAAAATAATGATGCTTTGAGTGGTTGGATTAAACGAATTTTTGTGAATTCAGCAATTGAATTTAATAGAAAAATCAATCAAATGATTGTTGTTGAGGATAATGAAATGAATTTACAAGACAGTTTGATTGATGTTAATCAGGCGTTAAGCAATTTGGCTGTTGATGAGTTAACAAAACTGATTCAACAATTACCGAAAGGATGCAGAAAGGTTTTTAATTTGTATATGATAGAAGGGCTTTCACATAAAGAAATTGCAGAAAAATTGAATATATCGGAAAGTACATCAAAATCACAATTATATGAAGCTCGTAACACATTAAAGAAAAAGATTATTAATAGAACAGGTATTGAAAAAAAAGTAAGCCATTAGAGTTGGAAAACAAAGAAAACATAGAATTTAAAAAACTCATTTCAGAGAAATATGATGGTTATGCACCTCCACCATCAGAGGAGTTGTGGGATAAAGTATATGTAGATATTGCAAACTTAAAAGTTTCCAAATTTAAAAAACGAGCAGCCTATTACAAATGGCTTAGTTTAGGTCTTCTTCTTTTGTTGATTGGAGGAGGAATATTATATCAATTTAAAGATGAAAATAAAATAGTTCAGCTTGATTCCGAAGAAGTGTTAAGTAATAATGAGCAAGACAATGAAAATGTTACTGAAGAAGAAAATACAACAAAAGCAATAACAAATGAAACTACCCAACCCAACGAAAGCAATGAGGCAAACCAATTAATTGTTAAACAAGAATCGGAACAGACAGAAAATAATACACCAAGGCAAGAAAATAATACCGCTAATATTTCCAACGAATCTATAGAAGATGTACTATCTATGTCCGAAAATACAGTAGATGAAGTAAGCAAAAAGAAGTTTGGAGTCAATGATGAACTTGTAGAAGATAATACAACTTTAAATCTCAAGGATAAAAACGAAACAAAAAATATAAGCAACGAATTAAGTACATCTTCAGAAACTAATGAAGAAGAAAACAACAAAACGGATGAACTTGTTGGTACAGAAAAAAATGAGAAAGAAGCAATTAATAACAGCACTTTAGATGAAAAAAGTAATGTTTCTGAATTAACATCTAAAGATAAAGATGTTGAACAAGTTAATTTCAATACCGAGAATAGTATTGTTGACAGCTTAACAGGTGTTATTGCTGACTTAAACGAACAATTAAATAATCAGGATTCCATTTCAGACAAAGGTGCTGATACCTTAGACATTGCAAATAAACCAGATAGTGCGACTGTACCTCCTGTTATTTCAGAAAAAACCTTATCT
>JAESUI010000044.1 GCA_016763135.1 Flavobacteriales bacterium | reverse complement strand
TTAAATCTCCCATGTAAAAGAAGGCTGTTTTGTCGCTAATTCTACCTGCTTGCTGCATGTTACGCGTAACAATTACAATTGTGTATTCTTTCTTGAGCTCAAACATTAACTCTTCAATTTTTGCTGTAGAAATTGGGTCCAAAGCAGAGGTCGGTTCGTCCATTAAAATAATTTTAGGTTCAACCGCTAAGGTTCTTGCAATACATAAACGCTGTTGTTGGCCTCCAGATAATGCCAAAGCAGATTTTTTCATTTCATCTTTTACTTCATCCCACAACGCAACATCTTTTAATGATTTTACCACTCGTTCTTCAATGAATGTTTTGTCCCTAATTCCCTGTATTTTTAATCCGTAAGCAACGTTATCAAAAATAGATTTCGGAAAAGGGTTTGGTTTTTGAAAAACCATTCCCACGTCTTTTCTCAATTCTTCAACAGCAACGTTTTTCCAATAGATTTTTTTATTGTCAATTAAAACTTCCCCCTTAATAGAAAAATCATCTATGTAATCATTCATACGATTAAAGCATCTTAAAAATGTAGATTTTCCACATCCGGAAGGTCCAATAAAAGCAGTTACACTATTTTCTTCCATTGTAATATTAATGTCTTTCAAGGCTTGAAAGTTGCCATAAAAAACATCTACATTTCTTGTCTCAATTATGGTTTTCTTAACTGGCGCTCCTTGAAGTGAATCAACAAGGCTTTCCATTGGTTCTTTTACTGTCATAGTTTCTACCATTTAATTTTTTTCTGCCATTTATTTCTGAAATAAACCGCTATTCCGTTCATTATAAATGTGATTAATAACAACACAATTATTGCAGCTGCTGCGTTAACTGAAAAGCCATGTTGTGGCCGTGATACCCAATTAAAGATTTGGATAGGCATTACTGTAAATTCATCCATTGGGCTACTTGGGGCAAAAGGAACATAAGCCAAAGCTCCCACAACGATTAATGGGGCTGTTTCTCCAATTGCTCGTGATATTGCTAAGATAACTCCTGTTAAAACTCCACCAATTGATGCTGGTAACGTTTGATTCCAAATGGTTTGCCATTTGGATGCTCCCATTGCCATTGAAGCATCTTTAATTGAGCTCGGAACAGCCTTTAGCGCTTCTCTTGTGGCAACAATAATAATTGGAAGAATTAACAAAGAAAGTGTTAAACTTCCGGCTAAAACACTTCCTCCTAAGCCAAAAATTCTTACGAAAATTTCTAAGCCTAATAAGCCATAAATAATAGAAGGAACTCCAGCTAAGTTGGCAATGTTAATTTCCAATAATGAAGCTAGTTTTGTCTTTTTAGCGTATTCTTCTAAATAAATTCCTGCTCCAACTGCAATAGGAAAAGAAATTAGCGTGGTTAACACCAGTACCCATATTGTCCCCATAACAGCAGTAAAAATTCCAGCTTTTTGTGGTCTTCTTGATGGTAGGTTTTTCATAAAATCCCAATCAATTCGAGCAGCACCTTCTATTACAATGTTATAAATTAGTATAGCTAAAATGGCTAAACCAAAAAAGGTGCAAACGATTCCAAATACTTGAAATGATTTATCAATAATTCTATTTTTTTGAGCATTAGTCATATTTCTCTTGATATCTTTTCTTAATCCAAAAACTAACAGAGTTCAATACAAATGTGAAAGCAAACAAGGTAATTCCTGCCGCAAAAATGGTTCTGTATTCTAATGATCCGTGAGGAACATCTCCCATACTAACCTGAACAATGTATGCGGTAATTGTTTCTATGGGTACTGTTGGGTCAAATCCAAAACGAGGTTGTTGTCCTGCGGCAATAGCAACAATCATTGTTTCTCCAATTGCCCTAGAAATTGCCAAAATAATAGAAACTATAATGCCCGAAGATGCAGCTGGAACCATTACTTTAAATGAGGTTTGAAAACGAGTAGAACCCATTCCAAAAGATGCCTCTTTTAATGTTTTAGGAACGGCATAAAGCGCATCTTCGCTTAATGAAGACACAAAAGGAATAATCATAATCCCCATAACAATTCCAGCAGACAAAGCATTAAATCCAGCCAAATCAGGGTAAATCGATTGTAAAAATGGGGTAACTACTGATAATGCAAAAAAACCATAAACCACTGTTGGAACAGCTGCCAAAACTTCTAATAATGGTTTAAATGTTTTTCTAAATCCTTTTGGTGCATACATGTTTAAATAAATAGCAATGGTTAGCCCGATAGGTAGTGCAACAGCGATGGCAATAAACGTGGTTAACAGTGTTCCTGTAACCAAAGGAAGAATACCAAAGTGTTTTTGTGCAAATAAAGGCGTCCATTCTTTGTCCGTAATGAACTCCCAAAAAGAAACTTCTTTAAAAAAATTAATGGTCTCAAACAACAAAACCATTATAATACCAATGGTAGTTAAAATGGTAATTGAAGCTGCAAACTTCAACAGTGTTACTATTATTTTTTCGCTAAATTTCATAAAATAAAGAATGGGCAGCCTAACTCTTCTTTGTTAGAAAATAGCTGCCCAAATTAACCTACAACTTGTCTCTTACTTTTTTGGAATAAAGGCATTGAATTTTTCAACTTGTTTAGCGTACTCAGCAGCTGGTAAAGCAATATACCCTACTTCTTGAGCAATTTCTGGAACTAATTCTAAATAAAAGTTTACAAACGCCACAACCTCTTCTCTTTCTGCCGCTTTATCATTTACATAAATAAAGATTGGGCGAGATAATGGTTGATATGTCCCGTCAGCAACAGTTGCTTGTGTTGGAGTAACTACACCTTTACCGCCATCAACACCAACTAGTTTTAATTTATCTTTGTTTTCTTCATAATAAGCTAATCCGAAAAAACCTAATCCATATTTATCTGTAGAAATTCCTTGAACCAAAACGTTGTCGTCTTCACTTGCTGTATAATCTCCTCTACTTGCGCCTTCTTCACCACAAATTGCTTTAGTAAAGTAATCATAAGTTCCAGAAGCAACTCCAGGCCCAAATAAATGAATTTCTTCATCTGGAAAGCCATCTCTAATTTGACTCCATTTCATAATAACGCCTTGTGCTGCTGGCTCCCAAATTTTCTTTAATTCTTCAACTGTTAAGTGGTCAATCCAATCGTTTGCTGGATTAATTAACACTGCTAAACCATCATAAGCAACCTCTAATTGAACGTAGCCTATTCCGTTTTCTTCACACGCTACTTTTTCTTTATCCTTTATTGGTCTTGAAGCATCACTAATTGCTGTTTCGTTTCTAGCAAACTTCTTAAATCCACCACCAGTTCCTGAAACGCCAACAGTTACTTTTACTTCTGGAGCTATTTCTCTAAATTCTTCTGCTATTGCCTCTGTAATAGGATAAACCGTACTTGAGCCATCAATTTTAATACTTCCTGTTAATGTTTTTTCATCACCAGAATTCTCATCTGTATTTTCTGTATTTCCACCACAAGAAGCCAATCCTAAAATTACTGCTACTCCTAAAATTATTTTTGTTGTCTTTTTCATCTTTGTCGTTTATTAATTTGTTTAGAGCAAAAGTAAATTAGAACAAAACGAACGCTGTTATAGCGTTATTAAGAATGTGTTAATTAATTGTTATTGGTTGTTAAGTAATTGTTAAGAGAAAGTATGGCCCCTGAATAGATATGGTAAATTAAAACGTAGACACTTTTTTCACTTTTAATAGATAAGGATTACTACTTCTTATTTTATTATATTTATAACTTAAATCAATTAGTAATGTATTTCCCTAAAAAAAGAGAAGTCTATTTAATGGATGAGCTTCTGATATTTGAATATCAGACTGAAGGGGAAAATACTCCAACAACATTTATTAAGAAACATCATATTACAAAGAATGAATACTCGAAAATTTACGGTCTAGTTAAATATTTTGGTAAGGAAGCTGAAATTATAAGTATCTCTGGAGATGGATTTCTAATAGAAAAATCTAAAGCTGAAAAGTTCATTTTAGATGATGGTTTTGAAAATTATTTTGATGCAGAGTTAGTTGAATACTAGATGTAATTTTAATAGAAGTAATTAGTAACAACAATGGCAACACTCTTTAAAGAGAAGCAAAAATTTACGCAAATATTAATTTGGATATTTCTTATTGGTATTACAAGTTTTTGGCTTTACACTAAATTCATAACTTTTTACTTAAAAGAACCTTTTGGTAATATGCAACCAACAGATAATGCTTTTCATTTTGTAGATGTTATTATTGGGTTGCTGTTATTACTTTTCTTAACAGCTAATCTTAAAACCAAATTCAAAGATGATGGTATTTATTATAAATTCTTTCCGCTGCAATGGAGTTATAAGTGTATCAAATGGAGTGAAGTGAAAAGTATGGAGGTAAGACAATACAAACCACTTAAAGAATATCTTGGCTGGGGAATTAGAATTAGCACAAGTGGAACAGCATACAACGTAAAAGGAAACAAAGGGCTTCAATTAATCCTAAAGAATGGGAAACGTATTTTATTTGGAACTCAGCACCCAAATAAAATGAGAGAGGTAATCAAAAATATTAGCGATAAGCTAGAGGATTAGTGTTTCTTTGAATTACTCCAATATATTTTCCTTGCATTTGAGTATTTCTTCGGGTGTAAATAGCCCTAAATATCAGTAAGATTAAGGAAGATATATTGTCTGGCTCAAGAGAAGTATCCTGTATTGATTTTCAGAAATAGAGTTGTTTTAGCAAAACGGACTTAGTTTTTATTTTCTTCTGTATATTTTTTCCACCATTTTTCTGTCGGGAAATTAATGTTACTTATTATTATCTGTTCTCCGATTTTTGGAGTTGTTACGGGCATATTCAATTCATTGGCTTTATTTAAAACTCGTTCTATTGGATCTGTCCAATTGTGAAATGCCAAAGTAAATCCTCCCCAATGTATAGGTAATGTTAATTTACTTTTTAAATCTAATGATGCTTGAACAGTTTCTTCTGGCATCATATGAAGTAGTTTCCAATCCTCATGATATTGCCCACATTCCATCATTGAAATATTGAATGGACCATATTTTTCTCCAATTTCTTTGAAGTGAGTATCATACCCACTATCTCCGCTGAAAAAAATATTTTCTTTTTTTCCTTTAATTACCCATGAACACCATAGAGTAGTTGCTCGGTCAAATAATCCTCTGCCTGAAAAATGTCTTGCGGGTGTACAAACTAATTTAATGCCGTCAAAATCAATATCGTTCCACCAATTTAATTCATTAATCTTCTCTTTTTCTACACCCCATTCTACTAAATGATTACCAAGTCCTAACGGAGTAAAATATTGACCAACTTTCCCTTTCAATTTTTGAATGGATTCATAATCTAAGTGGTCATAATGGTCGTGAGAAAAAATAATAGCATCAATAAAAGGTAATTTTTCAATTTCAATAGGCAAATCTTTTGAGTATCGCTTTGGGCCAAGTAAAGGGTGGGGAGCAGGGACTTCTCCTAACATTGGGTCTATTAATATTTTCTTTCCATCTATTTCTAATAAGAAAGCTGAATGGCCAAACCAAGTTAAGTAAGTGATATTTTTATTATGATTTTCAACCGCTGTGCTGTCAATTTTTTCAACTAAAATATCCTTGTTAGGGTTTCGGTTTGGTGCATTCTTTATCAGTTCCTTAAGTATTTTCCAATAATTGAGATCCATAGGGCTTTGATGCTGATTTTCAAATTTTCCATTTTGAAAATTTTCCAGTTTAGCATAATTCTCTTTTTGTTCTTCATTAGGGCTTTTCCCAAATTGAGGACTAAGATTTAAAAAGAGAGTTCCAATAATAATTGTTAACCCAATAAATACAGCAATAGAAATTCCAATCATTTTAAATATTTTTTTCATTAGGTTAAACTTTACACTTTTATAGTTTGACAAGTATCAAAATATAACATTATTTTTTTTTAATCTAAATTTAATAATTCACCTAGTTCCTTTATGGTGTCTTCATTTATTCTAGCAACAATATTCTTACCTCTTCTTTCTGTAATTATCAAATCTGCATTTGACAATTCTTTTAAATGATGAGAAATCGTTGGTGTTCCGATATTTAATTTTTCAATAGTGTCATAAATAAAACATTCTTCCTTTTCAAAAGAGGTTTGTTTATTACTATTAAAAATTGCCATAAAAATTTCAAAGCGATTCTTATTGGAAAGAGCTTTCATCGCTTTTATGACTTTTTTCGTGTTCATAGAATCTTTTTTATAGTTCGACAACTATCAAATTGTTTAGCGAAATTAATAAGTGAAATGATATCTGAAATGAATCTTGCCTAAAAATGTTTAAGGTTGATATATCGCCTGGATTCGGAGAAGTATTTTAAAAGCTACTTCAATGCCTCAATTTCTTCCATTATTTCTCCAGCTCTTCTACGAAAGTTTAGAAATACCTCTGGTTTATTGGAGTAACGATCTTCTATTTCTTTAGCATCTGATTCAAGAGCTTTAATTTTCTTCTTTACATTATTCATCATAGAGGTACTAGTGAGAGTTTTTTCTTTTAACTCCAATGAATTTTTCACCTCAGAAAGAATAATGACAAGCTCTTCAACTTTGTTTTTCATAGAGTGCAAATGTATCCTAAAATAGTATATGTACAGGGCGAAAAAGTTATTTTTTCGTAGCCAATAGTTTTTTTAAGGAAAGGTTGTAAGAGAAAGCCAACCCAATAACTTTTATCTTATCTGGTTTTTTCACATTCATTTCTTTTTGAATACGGTAGTAGGTCGCTAAACTCATTCTTTTATTTAATTTCCAATCTAAACCTAACGTAAATCGGTTTTTTCTAAATTCATTTTTATTATCAAATCGGAAATAGATTTCATAAGCAATAAATGGGTCAACTATTTTTGAAGCATTATAACCCAATGTAATTTTATTCCTTATATAATCTTGAGCTTGTTTTTTTGAGTTAAACTTTTTAGTGTCTTGAATTCTAAACCGATAACCTACTGATAAAGGAAAATCCTTCTTTTTCCACTTATAGTAAACATCAAAAGAGAACCTACGTTTATTCTTTTTCTGTGGGATAGCTATAAACCTAAATCTTGGGACAAAAGCAAAATGTTTATTTAGCTTATACTTCAGCCCTATTTCTGTAAAATTTAATTTTTTCGATGAAATATTATTGTCAAAACGAAATTCTTCTCTTAAATCAAGTGTAATTTTTTTATTTAATTTTAATCCAAGTGAAGCATTCGTCCATAATTGGTTATCTGTGGTTTGAGTAAAAACAAAGTCACTTGCCAATAGCAAAACCAAAATAGATAGACATTTTTTCATAGTTCCAATTATTAAAAACCCCTCACAATTTGTGAGGGGGGTAGCATATTAACTAAATAGAAAACAAAGCATAAGCTTTATTTCGTGCTACAAGTACAACCATCAGATTCATAATTTGCAACTTGGTCGTTAAAATTGCTTGTCTTTTCAAAGTCATCTTCGCACAATGTTGCTGTTGGAAGTGTTTTACATCCAGTACACTCTTTACAACTGTCTTTACTACATGATACGAATGCCAATCCAAAACAAAACAGACCTACCATTAATAAATTTCTAATTTTCATAATAATTAATTTAAGTTAATACATATTTTAAATGTTAAGTTATAACTCTAAACAACTAAGTGGTAACCCTATCAAATCGTTGGGACAATCCTAAAAATTCATTACCACTTAGGTTGTTTAGATATGTTATTAACTCAACTCTATTAAATAAGAGCAATCAAAATCAAAAAAGTTGGAAAATCCTAATTTTTTTTTCATTCCAATAAATATAATTAGAACCTTCTTACTATTTATTCAAAAACAATTTTCTGATGAATAGTCTTTCCTTCTTCTAATATTATTTTCACAAAGTAAAGACCAGTCGTTAGCTCCCCTTTGCTTACCAAAGCTTTTTTATTATTTCTTATGCTTTCAGTATAAACCACCCTACCTCTAATGTCATATAACTGCACTTCCCAATTTCCCACCTTAGGTAATTCTACCTCTACATAGTCTATTGATGGGTTTGGGTATACTTTAGCGGAAATGCTCGACAATAGTTCTTCTACATCTGTTGGTTGATTAATTGCATATACGTGTATGGTTCCATTTTTCCCGCAAAACCACCCTAATGTTGCGTTTCGCATACTGATAGAAAAGATATCATTAGTTGTTCCGCTAACTTCTGGAAGCCAATTTAGACCTCCATCAATTGTTTTGAGTACAGTTCCTGCATTTCCAACAGCCCAACCAGTTGTGCTATTAACAAAATTGACATCCATTAAATCTTCTAATGTTCCACTTGTTTGAGATGTCCATGTTGTTCCGCTATCACTTGTTGTTAATATTGTGCCTGAAAAACCTACTGCCCATCCAATAGCATCACTTACAAAATAAACCGCACTCAATTCTTGTAGCGTGCCGCTCGTTTGAGCTAACCATGTTGTACCACTATCAACAGAATGAATGATGCTTCCAACTTTTCCTACAACATAACCATTGTTTGGAGTTGTAAAAAATACACCATTAAGATGGTCTCCTGTTGAAGCACTAATGTCCATCCATGTTGCTCCTCCATCATTTGTTCTCACAACAAAATCGTTACGTCCTACAGCCCATCCTGTATTGTTATCGGCAAAATGAACATCAACCATTCTTTCTACTTGCGGTGGTGAAGCAGTCCAAATAAATCCACCATCTGTTGTCATTACAATTGCTCCGTTTCCCGTCAATTTGTTCCTTCCAACAGCAATTCCTTTGCTTGAATTAAAAAAATAACTTCCCTCGATTTGGTATACTGGCGTTCCCATACTTTGTGGCGACCAAGGCACTCCTTTTGTAGTGCTCTTTAATACAATTCCAGTTACAAATCCTCCTAATCCATCAAGTGAATCCCCAAAGACCCATCCTGTATTATCTGTTGGATAGAATATTTCATTTAAATCAGAAAGTGTTTGTGAATTTTGAGTCCACCATGTTTGACTGTAGCCTTTTTGTGTTAAACTAACACAGGCGATAATGGTTAAAATGTAAATTTGTTTCATAATATAATAGTTTTATAAGTTCATACTATTAAATAAGAGCAATCAAAATCAAAAAAGTTGGAAAATAATTTAAAAACGATATTGAAGCCCAGTTGAAAAATTAAAGTTGTAAGGCTTTATTTTAGTAGCATTATCGTTGTTTAGATTGGTGAAAAAATTATTATATGTTGGTAAAAATAAAACTGAGAATCGTTTAGCAATATCATATTTCGCACCAACGCTAATAGTTCCTCCAACACCAAAACTCTTGGTTTGATGATAATCTTTTACCTCAATAACATCTTCTGGTTTATGGATATTGGCAAGTGTAATTTTTGAACTACTTTTAAGAGTGATTGATGTAATTACTCCTCCTTGAAAAAGAAGCTTAAATCTTTTTTTACCTAATTCATATCTGAGTGTAATTGGAATATTTAAAAAGGTAAATTTTTGTTCTTCTTTAAAATTTAAACTTGCAAAATCGTCTTCATCATCTAAATCTTGGTCATCTTGGTCATCTCCAGCAAAATCAAATTCAACATTGGTTGCTTCTACTGTTCCTAAAGAACTGTAAAAAGTGATTATTTTATTATCAGGATCTTGTAAAATAGGTAACTCCTTTGGTCTTTTATCATTTAATTCTACCTCTTGATTGAGTTTATTATAATCAACACCTAAGCTTACAGTCAATTTGTTCGATATGTTATATCCAACGCCTATTCCTGCATTGTACTGAAAACTGGCATTTTGATTGGTGTTGTAAAAATCGGTTGCGTTTCCTCCTGCATCTTGCAGAGAACGATAAGAATAAGTAGGTAGGAAAAGAGCAGAAACAGTTATTTTAGATAAGGTTTTTTCTGAAATAACAGGAGGTACAGTTGCACTATCTGGGTTATTTGCAATGTCTAAGGTATCAGCACCTTTGTCTGAGATGGAATCCTGATTGTTTAATTGTTCGTTTAAATCAGCAATAACACCTGATAAACTGTCAATAATACTATTCTCGGTATTGGAATTAACTTGCTCAACATCTTTATCTTTAGATGTTAATTCAGAAACATTACTTTCTTCATCTAAAGTGCTATTATTAATTGCTTTTTTTCATTTTTTTCTGTACCAACAAGTTC
>JAESUI010000043.1 GCA_016763135.1 Flavobacteriales bacterium | reverse complement strand
TGTTTCAATCTGCTTTCAGCTACTTCAGCTTTGTTCCTTCCAATATCATTAACAGTAAATAATATCTGCCGTTGCAAATTAGTTTCATCAACTGTATCGAAATCAATTATACCAATAGTACCAACTCCAGCTGCCGTTAAATACTGTAAAACAGGGCACCCCAAACCTCCCGCACCAATTACCAACACCTTGGATCCCTTCAGATCTTCCTGACCTACCAGACCCACTTTATCTAATAAAATGTGTCGGCTGTAACGATTTCTCTCTATGTCGGTTAATGCTCCTTTCACTTTTAAGGTAATAAATGTACTTCTACTATTTCAGCTTCGTTAATTAAAGTTGCTTTCGCTGGTATATATATAAAACAGTTTGCCAAAGCAAAAGACTTCAACATATCAGAGCCTTGCGCTTCTAACAAAGTAACAGTTTTAAAATCCGTAAAACCTTTATAAAATACTGATCGCCCTTCTTTCTTCTTTAATTGATTGGTTATTGGCAGCTTTATTTTTTGCAAGAAAGCATCTGTACTTCCTTTCATTAAATTTATTGCCGGATAAGCATATTGATAAAAACATGACAATGCTGCTGCAGGATTCCCTGGCAAACCAAACACATAACAAGAACTTGTTTTTCCATAAAACAACGGTTTTCCTGGTTTCTGTTTTATTTTATAAAACACATCTTCTACCCCTAAATTATCCAACGACTCTTTTACATAATCATAATCCCCAACAGAAATACCACCAGAGAGCAACACCAATTCATTATTTTGAATGGCTTCCTCTATGGCTTTTTGAGTTACTGACTGATTATCTTCAACAACTGTTATTGTTGGTTCTATCTTTAATTTATTTAATGCTGCCTGAAGCATAAAAGTATTAGACTCATAAATCTGCCCTTCTTTTAACTCATTTCCTGGTTTTACCAATTCGTTTCCTGTAGCAATAATTGCAACTCTTGGTGATTTATAAACCTTTATTGTTGTGTATCCTAAAGCAGAAATAAAACCAACTGCTGCTGCAGTAATTTTAGTCCCCTCTTCCAATCCAACATCTCCAACTTCTATTTGAGAACCTTTTAATCTTATGTTCCCTCCCATTTTCAAACCTTCATCCTTAATTGTAAGCTGATTATTACTTACTTCAGTCAACTCTTGCATTACTACCGTATCGTAACCTGCAGGAACTTTAGCCCCTGTAAATATTCGAACTGCAGTACCTTTTTCAGTTTCTATTTCTCTAACATCACCAGCAGCAACCTCATCAACAATAGTTATCGATTGATTTATATCCTCAAAACAAAAAGCATAACCATCCATTGCTGATTGGTTAAAAGAAGGGATTGATAATGGAGCAATGATAGATTCAGCTAAAAAATAATCCAATGCATCTACTACACTAACTTCTTTTATAGTTAATGGAGAAACAGTTTCTTTAATTAATTCTTTTGCTTCTTCTACAGATATCATTTGCTAATATTAAAATACTTATTGGTTTGAACGTTACATTTTTTAATCATTTCAATAGCTTTATCGATAGTAGCTTTTTTAGTTCTAAAAGAAAGTATCGCCATTCTAATCACAAATTTACCTTCAATTTTTGTTGAACTCAAAAACACACTACCATCTTTATGAATGATTTCCATCAGTTTTTCGTTGTACTTATTTTCGTCAATTCCTTTTGAAGGATACCAAAAATAACTCACTGTCAAATCTGGTTCAGGTCCTAGCTTAAAACCTATTTCACTCAATCCGTTTCTAAAATAAGTAGTCAATAATAATTTTTCATCCAAACACGCTATGAAAGGTTCTAACCCATGTAAATTTAGCGGTAACCATAGCCTAACACCTCTAAAATGTTTAGTTAATTCTGGTGAAACATCTGCCGGATTTATTTGTGAATTAGTTACAGCATCTTGCATATAATTTGCTGTATAATGATGAGAATGAAAAACTGCTTCTTTATCTTTTACCAAAACAGCTCCTAATCCATAAGGCAAAAATAATCCTTTATGAGGATCAATTACCAACGAGTCTGCTAGTACAATTCCTTTAAAGAGGCGTTTAACACTCTCAGATAAAATGAAGAACCCACCATAAGCTGCATCTACATGATACCACATCTTATTTGCTTGAGCAATTTCTCCAATTTCTTTTAACGGATCAATCGCACCTGTATCGGTTGTTCCAGCAGAAGCTACAACCATAAAGGGATTTAGTCCTTTAGAAGCATCTTCGGCTATAGCTAATTTTAATTTTTTCGCATCAATTTTAGAGCCTTCATCCAATTCTAATAATCGAACTTGAACATCTTCTAGCCCAATAATCCTAATTGCTTTATGAATACAATGATGTATTTGGGGACTTAAATATATAACGCTTTTTGTTATTCGTTCACTTTTTATTTGATGTTTATCTCGTGCCGCTGTTAACGCAATTAAGTTCGCTATAGAACCTCCAGAAGTTAAATTACCAACCGATTCTTTTGGGAAACTAAAAATAGCCATCATCCAATCTAACAGTTCGCTTTCCATAGTTACTGCTCCAGGAGAACCATAGTACATTCCCGCATATTCATTAGTCACGCTAGCAATCATATCACCCAAAGCAGACGTGAAAATTCCACCACCAGGTATATATCCTATATGCCCCCCAGATGCAGGGTTAATTCCTTTTTCAATAACCTCAGAAGTATAAATAGCTAACAACTCTTTTAACGATTTTTTGGTTGGATTTACTCTTAATTTTTCGTTATCAGGCTCACCTATGTAATAAGCTTTTTTTTCTTCTGTTGTATCAATAAAATCATTCAGAAATTGCTGAAGTTCCTCATTGTATTTATTCCTTTCTTCCAAAGAAGGCTCAAGTCCTTTTGAGATTTTTTCTAATGCTATTATTCTTTTTATTAAACTTTCCATATCTAAAATTGGATTCCAAAGATACTTGATTGATTTTTAATAAATGTATTCCTACCCAAAGAAGTTAGTTTAACAGAACATGATAAAAATCATACTTGATAATAAGTTTTTTTTAAGTTAAGATGACTAAGTTTACGCCACTTAAATTGTTTGTACTATGGAAATTTACGATGAATTAAAAAAGAAATACGAAGCTATTGGTCAAGATGTTGACGTCCATTTAAATGGTTTATTACATGCTAAACCAATGAACTACTGGGACTTTGCTAATACTGACGCTTTGTTAAGTTTACAGATACAACGAACTACTCTTCCTGATGAAATGGTATTTATTATGTACCATCAAATTAACGAGTTATTATTTAAAATGATTCTGTGGGAAATTGAACAAATTGCCGATAAAGAAGATTTAGCTCCTGCTTTTTTCACCAAAAAACTAGGAAGAATTAGTCGTTATTTTGATATGCTCTCTTCCTCTTTTGTTATTATGGGTGACGGTATGGATATTGAGCAATACATGAAGTTTAGAGATACATTAACACCTGCTTCTGGTTTCCAAAGTGCCCTATACAGGATGATAGAATTTTCCTCTACAGAGCTCATCAACTTAATTGATGCTCGCTTTAGAGACACCATAGATAGAGACACACCTTTTTCTCATGCTTTTGAGCATCTATATTGGCAGGCAGCTGGTAAAAACTTCAAAACTGGAAAAAAATCAACAATGCTAACATTGTTTGAAGAAAGATACATGGATGATTTTATTATTTTCATGAAAAAGTACAATACCTTGAATTTATGGACAAAGTTTAAATCATTACCCGCAGAAACACAAGAAGATATTGGCTTAATAAATGCTATGAGGCATTATGACCATACTGTAAACGTGTTATGGGTAATGGATCATTTGAACGCAGCAAAAAAATACTTAGAAAGCGGTAAAAAAACAGCTGAAGCAACGGGAGGTTCTGATTGGCAAAAATACATGCATCCTAAGTATCAAAAAAGAATTTTCTTCCCAGAATTATGGTCAGAAGATGAACTCGAAAATTGGGGGATAACCAATTTAGAAGGACACGAAATTGTGGAATCAGTTTAATATAACCTTTCATTTATAGACACTAACTAAAAAATATTCTGGCTCTATGTAGTTGTTAGAAAAAACCTCTTCTTAGGACAGATATGTTTTTTTATTAATTACCATCTCTATTTTAGTCCCTTTTCCAGCCCCACTTTGAATGTCAATTTTTCCATTGATAGAATAGAGTCTATGCTCTACACTAACAAGACCTAAACCTGTTCTTTTTTTTCTAACTTCTTCTACATTAAACCCCACTCCGTCATCACAAACCATAACTCTCAAAATGTCATTGGCTTCCTCAAATTGAAACGTTGCGTTTTTAGCTTTGGAATGTTTCAAAATATTACTTACTAATTCTTGGAGTATTCTATATAATGTTAGTTCTTTACCTTTATGAAGCTTTAAATTTTTAGCATTCAATTTAAAATTAATTCCCTTATTTATCCTCATATAATTTTCAAAAATTTTTCTAAGCGTTTCAATTAATCCATCCTTTTCCAAACCTACAGGCGTAATGTTATGACTTATATTTCTGGTCTCTTTTGTGGCTTCATTTATTAATTTTTTTCCTGTAGTAAATATCTCTAAAGCTTCTGGGTCAAATTGTTCTTTAGCGATTGATTCAAGTGTGTTCATATACATATTAGCCGCTGCAATTTTCTGACCTAACCCATCATGCAAGTCGTAAGAAAATCGCTTTCTTTCAGCTTCTTCAGTCTCAATTATTGCCTGAATTATTCGTTGTTCATTTTTTATTTGCTGAGAAATATCCCGCACCAACGCTGCAAATAAGAAGATATTACCAGATGTATCTCTCAAAGGCATTACCACAGTATTACAATGTAAAACACTTCCGTTCTTACTTATATATCTTTTATTAATATCAAAAGACTCTATTTTTCCAGCAAGAAGTTTCGTCATTAATTTTTTACTATTCCCTCTGTCGTCTGCATGTGTAATATCACTAATATGTAATTTGAATAACTCAGATTCTGTATATCCAATCATTTGAAGAAACCAAGGGTTTACTTCGATAAAATTTCCCTCTAAGTTATTTATAGGCATACCTATTCGTGCATTCTTATACAATGTCCTGAATCGCTCTTCTGATTCATGAAATCGAGCTTCCGTTTTTTCATACTCATTAATTAGTTTCTTAAAATAACCTTTACTCTTATTATAGTTATCATCCTTTTCCTCTTCAAGTTCATCGGCCACATTAATAAGCACAGCTATTTTCTTATTCAAAAGACCTATCTCTCTTCCTTGCTCTTCTATAAGTAATGAATCTTTGCTTTTTTTCTTGTTCATATTATGTAATATATATCATAAATATAATTAATTTTCCAATTATTACTTTTTACGAATCATAAAGTATAAGAAAAAACACTGATGTCAGAAAACAGTAAAATATTAAAAAGTTTAACTGAAATTGAAGGGCTTGCCGAATACTTGTCAAATTCTGCCG
>JAESUI010000042.1 GCA_016763135.1 Flavobacteriales bacterium | reverse complement strand
TTTGGAATTAAAGTTGCAGATGCAGTTTTGGTTCGGCAAAATGAAGAAGTTAACAGTTCTGAAATAATTGCTAAAGTTGGATTACCCTGTTTTGTGAAACCCAATGATGGAGGAAGTAGTTTTGGAATTACTAAAGTTCAATCAGAAAATGAGTTAGAAAAGGCAATTAAATTAGCATTAGAACACGGAACTCAAGCAATTATTGAGTGTTTTATGGAAGGGAGGGAAGTAACTAATGGCATTTATAAAAATAAAGAAGGAATTATAAGTTTACCAATTACAGAGATAGTTACCACTAATGATTTTTTTGATTTTGATGCTAAATACAAAGGAGAATCAGAAGAAATTACCCCAGCAGATTTAACCGATGAAATTGCTGAAATAGTAAAAGCTGTAACTAGAGAGATTTATGAAATATTAGATATGAAGGGGATTGCTAGAGCGGATTATATTTTACAAAATGGAGTTCCGTATTTAATTGAAATTAACGCTGTTCCAGGATTATCTAAAGAGAGTTTAATACCACAAATGGCAGAACATCAGGGTGTTTCTTTAAAGCAATTGTTTAATGAGATTATTGAAGTTGCTACAACAAAGTAAGGTATTCAGTTAATTTTAGAACAGCTTTACCACGGTGGCTAATTTTATTTTTTTCTTCTAAGCTCATTTCTGAAAACGTAATGTCATAACCTTCAGGTTGAAAAATAGGGTCGTACCCAAATCCTTCAAAACCACTTTTTGACTGCGTAATTTCTCCCTTTGCAATACCCTCAAATAAAGTTTCTTCACCGTTAATAATTAAAGCAATAACTGTTTTAAAATGTGCTGTTCTATTGGGGTTCTCTTTTAAATTAACTAAAACTTTATCCATGTTATCGTTAGCATCTCTTTGCTCTCCAGCATACCGTGCAGAATAGATTCCTGGATCACCGTTCAGGCTATCTATTTCTAAGCCTGTATCATCAGCGAAACAATTGTATCCGTAATTATCAAAAACGTATTTTGCTTTTTGAAGAGCATTTCCAGCAATGGTATCAGAAGTTTCAGGAATCTCTTCATTACAGTTTATGTCCTCTAAACTTAATAATTCTATGGAATTATTAATTAGGGCTCTAATTTCTTTAATTTTATTTTTGTTGTTGGTAGAAAATACTAATTTCATTGCTTATTATTTAATAAAAGAAAACGATCCCCAGATTTACTATCTTCAATTACCTTTTCTACTCTTTCACTTAAATAAGATGGTATTTCGATTTCTTTTCGTACAACTAAAAACCTTAAATTAATGGTATTTATAAATTCGATATGACTTTTTTCAATAGTATGAAATGATCCTGCCTTTTTTTGCTTTTCAACAAATCGAAAGAAAGGAAGTGTTTCAATATTCCGCTTAAATCGTTTTTCATTTAATTCATTTTTTAAAGAAGGAACATCAAATGCGGAGAGGTTTTGAACATCAACAACTTTATTCGTATAGTTAGTATAATGTGCTAATGGGAATATATGAAAGGCCTTATTCATTTTTTCTGTCAAAAGGGTTGTTTCGTCTTTTGAAAATAGTATTCCGCCAATAACATTCTCAGAATCTATATTATTTATGGTGTTACTTATTTGGAGGAGGTATTGATCACTCTCATGCTGAATACGGGTATTGTGTTTTAAAGAAAAAATGATATTTGGAGAAATAATTAAAATTAAAAAAGAGGCGTATATCTTTAGGTGCTTCGTTTTAAAAGAGGTTTTAATTAATAGAGCTATCAACCACACATTCAGTACTATCGCAATTCCATTGGAAAAAAACTGATTGGCATTTCCAAGTAAATGTAAAAAAGCCCAAGAACTTAATGATGTGAAAAATAAAGTCGTTAAAAATAAGGATGATGTAGTTGCAGACTTTATATCGTATAATTTTTTAGCGCTTTTCCAATGAAAAATCATTATTAGTACGATGAAAGGCAGGAAGTAGAAAAGGTATTGAGCCGTAGTTAATATATAGATGTTTAAAATAGTTTTATATGTTTTTAAATTTTTCCACGTTTCAACTGATGATATAGCTTCAAAATTATCCAGAGAAATTAATGGGTTTTTATTTAAGATATAAAATAATCCCATTGTAATTGCTATCATCAATGTATAGAGTAAAGTTCTGAATACCGTTTTTTTATCTATTTTTCTGAATAAGCTAGTAATTATTGTAAATCCTACTGTAGCGGTGAATATCGCTGGAGCTGACCCAATAAAAATGATAGGTAAGCATAGGATAGTAATCATTGCCATTATTTTTTTTTTATGATAAAAAAACAGCCATGATGCAATTACAAACGGATAATAAATAATGTATTTTCTGGAAAAGGTTTCTATTGGATTAATTGTTATAAAGCTCCCTACTCCCAAATAAGGAATAACCTCATATACTTGAAGACATAGTCCTCCTAAACCAATAAATAAAAATGACAACAGTTTTTGAATCCAACGAACATTCCCAAAGCACTCCCATATAGCACAGATTCCAAGATATGTAATCCAGTAAAATATGGGATAACAAATTGTCATTAAAGTAACAATGTTAATCGTATCAAAAAAATTGGTTATACCATTAGTGAACCACAATTCAAAATAATGATATGGTGTGACACCATGATAATCCGTGTAAATCAAATTTTTGAATCCAAAGGTATTTTCTTGACCTGTGATAGAAATAGCTTCACTTATATTGCTATAATGATGATAATCTCTGGGGGCTATAACAAAATTGAAATTACCAGTTTTAAACATAAAAAGTGCCTCCCAGCTAAAAAACAGTATTCCAGGTAGTATAATTGAAAGTAAAAAGAATATTAAAGTCTTTTTTGAAGGTAATTGAATTATTTTTTTTACAGAATCTTTTTTTAAAGTTAATTGCTTTTCAAAAACTAAAATAGCGAGAATTAACAGAAATAAGATTAGTATTGTATGACCGTTTGTTTTATAAATAGCATTAGCGATAGTAAATAAAATTACACCTATTGATGCCTTAGAGAAAATTCGTTGGTAAGGTTTTTCTATCTCTGGAATAAAAAAGCAATAAAAAATATGACCTATAAACATTAGTCCAATAATGGATAAATAAAAAACTGCTAAATAAGTAAGGATTGTTATAAGCATTACAATTAATTTTAAGTAAAAATAAATAAAATTGAAGTATTGAAATTATTTTATAGACTCTTTAGTTATTATTATAAGCTAATATAATTAGCTTTAAAATTACTTTTATAAACTTAATGAATAACCTTCCGAAGATAGAATTGTTTGACATATTTTTAGCGTTGGGACTCCTATCTTTTATTTACATTCTTGTTTTTAGGTTTCGAAAAAAAAATGAATTACAAAAACCTCTCTTTAACCTTTTTATAATTGCTTTGTCTGCTAAGGTAATTGGAGCCATTACTTTTGTATTTATATCGTTATTTTATTATAAAAACGGAGATACTTTTCTTTATTTTCAAATTGCGGAAGATTTAAGAAATAATTTATTTGTAAATTATTCAGAAACAGTTCGGACACTTTTCACACCATATTCTGAGCTTTCAAATATTAATTTTAACCCTTTAGAAAAGTACAATTACTATTTTGAAAGAGAAACCAGTTGGATCTTTGGAAGAATCGTTTTTTTCTTTAATCTGATAAGTTTTGGTTCTTATTTGGTCTGTTCAATATTGATGGCTGTGGTTTCTTTTTTAGGCTTATGGTTAGGGTATATAGCTATGTGTAAGCTATATAGAAATACTAATAAACTTATGTTGATTCCTTTTTTTTTAATTCCAACTGCGCTAATCTGGAGCTCGGGAATATTAAAGGATACATTGATTATTGGACTTGTCGGATTGTTTCTTTATTCTTTTTCTAATATATTCATTTTCAGGAATAATATACTGTTTAGTATTGTAAGTATTATAGTAGGTGTATATCTATTACAATTTTTAAAACCTATTTTGTTGATTATATTAATTCCATATTTATTTTTTTGGGGATTCCTTTATTTAACAAAACCAATCAAAGATTTGTTAATTAAAGTCACTTTTAGATTTTTGGTAGTAGTATTAATAATTGGAGGTGGTTACTTTATAAATCAAATTTGTCTTGATTCGTCTTCAAAATATAGGATTGAAAATGCATTACAAACTGTAAAAGGGATTCAAAGTTTTCACAGTATGGATGTTTTTTCAGAAGGTCAAAATAGTTATACTTTGGGAGGCTATACAACTACACCACAAGTGATTATTAAAAAAATTCCTGAGGCAATAAATGTCACTTTTTTTCGGCCATATTTATGGGAAATTAATAATTGGCCAATGCTGTTGGGGGCGATAGAATCATTATTGTTATTTGTAGCTTTTATTTATGTATTAGTAGTAGCAAAAAAACATTTTTTTAGGGCTATGATTACAAATTATGAAGTTATTTTTATGTTGTTTTTTTCCTTTACATATTCTGCAGTAATTGGGGTAAGTTCTTATAATTTTGGAGCATTATCTAGGTATAAAATACCTGCTATAATGTTTTGCTCTCTGGTATTGATTATTTTATGTAACCAAACAAATAAAGTGTCGAAAAGCGGTGGGAAGATAAAAGATTAATTAATTTAACTTTGTATAAAACTTGATATAGCATAATGAGTTCTAATACTTACATACCTGATATTTGGGCACTTGATTATGTTATAGCACTGTTTTATATACTGATCATTTTCCTTGTAGCTTTTGTTTATAGGAGTAGAAAAATGGAGCATGACTCTAGTTATAATTATTTTTTATGGGCGTTGTCATCTAAAATAGTGGGTGGTTTAGGGTTTATGTTTTTAACAGTATATTATTGGGGAGGAGGAGATACTTATTCATATTGGAATACAGCCAATGATTTTACTACTTATATTTTTGAAAACCCATTGGATGGTTTGAAAATATTTTTCAAATCTCATAGTGAAATGAATTGGTACGAATATAAATTTGCATATAATAGACATAATTTCCTTAGATCTGCTGATACTTTTACCACTGTAAAAATCACAGCAATAATTAACATGTTTAGTTTTAGATCATACGTGGTAACTACAGTAGTTTTTTCTGTTTTATCGTTTTTAGGAATATGGAACATGTATTATGCTTTTTGCAAGGTATATCCTCATTTAAAAAAAAAATTATTTTATGCTTTTTTCTTTATCCCTTCAGTTATCTTATGGGGTTCAGGAATATTAAAAGATACGATAACCATTGCTGCAATTGGATGGGTGGTCTATTCATTTATGAATATTGTAATTTTAAAAAGAAAAAAAATGCTAAGCCTAATTTTAATTATAGTTTCTACTTTAATTATAGCTTTTTTAAAACCCTACATTTTATACGTTCTTTATCCAGCTTTATTTGTCTGGGTGCAGTCTAATTTAAAATCATTAATACCAAGTGCTTTATATAGAAAAATGATGACTCCTTTTATAGCACTACTTTTGATTGTTAGTAGCTATTTTTTAGCTCAACAGCTTTCAAAAAATGCAGGTAGATATAATATGAAAAAAATGGAGACAACACTGCAGGGTTTTCAATCCTGGCATACTACAGTTGCAGAGAGCAGTGATCAGTCAGTTTATACTCTAGGTGATATGGATTTTTCTACTACTGGCATAATAAAAAAAATTCCTTCGGCAATAGCTGTAACATTTTTTAGACCATATGTGACTGAGGTTAATAATGCCTCAATGTTATTAGGAGCTGTTGAAGGTATGATTTTAACATTGTTTTCCTTATGGCTTATTTTAAAGTATCGGTTTAATTTATTAAGATTAATCTATAGAAATAAAGATATTTTATTCTTATTGATATTTGCATTTATATTTGGTATTGTGGTTGGAATTAGCTCTTATAATTTTGGTGCATTATCTAGGTATAAGCTTCCTGCTCAACTATTTTTTGTTATAGCATTAGTATTAATTAATGATAGGACAAAACGCTTGAATATTTAACCATTAATTACCTGATTAAAACAAGTTAAATAGAGGTTCTTAGTAGATTTAACGGAATAATTGTTTAAAACAGTTTCTTTCCCTGCGAGGCCTATTGTAGTTCTTAGTTCTTTCGATTTAATTAGTGCAGTTAACTTTCCTTTCCATTCGTTTTCATTCTCTACCAAAAATCCATTAAATCCATTTTGAATAATTTTAATATTAACCCCTACAGGTGAAATAACACAAGGAATTCCTAAGGACATATATTGCAATGCTTTAAAACCACATTTTCCATTTGCCCACTCATCATTTAAAAGAGGCATAATTCCAATGTCAAACTGTAATAAATCATTTATTTCGGTTTCTTTTATCCAAGATTTATATTCATATTTTAAATCTTTAAAAAAAGGATCTTTATTAGATATAACTACAAAACGAAAATTGATTTGGTTTTGTAATTTAACTAATAAAGATTCTATATCATATAAATATTTAATAGTGGAGTGAGTTCCTGTCCATCCTATAGTAGTGATACCTTCAACTTGATTTTTAACTTGATTATGGACGTTTACTGTGTCTATTGTTGTAGGTAGATAAATAACATTCTTAGTATATTTTTTTGCATAATCCATTAGAAAATGATTTCCGCACATTACTAATGAAGACCACTTACAGATTGAAGATACTTTAGAATGTCTTTTAATAGTTGAAATCAACCTGTTGGAAGTAGAGGTGTTTTTTAGCCATATTGCATCATCAAAATCATAAATTATTTTCTTTTTGAGTATTTTATGTATTATCCATTCAAATATAGGTGGGCCAATAGGGCTTGCTTCTCTGTGTATAAAAACAATGGAATACCCCCTTAGTTGGAACATTAGAATTAGTCGTTTAAGAAAGCCTTTTACAATAATCCAACTTTTATAAAAATATTTTCTTGGTTGGTATAAAAGCTTAAAATCATTTTTAGTTAGAAAAGGGAAAAATGATAGTTTATAGCTTTCTTCTAAAAAGTTGGAATATTGCTCAAATCGAAATCGTTGACTAGGAGCTAAACCAATAGGATAAGGTATTATAAATGCTATTTCTTTACGCATTGACGATTTATTAGCAATTTCTAATTATATATTTTTTTGTAAATTTCGTTAGCAATTTCAAAATTACGATACTTTGTTGCTATGGCTCTAATCTTTTGATGAATTAATCTTTTATCCTTTATTAGATTTTGAATTTTAATACAGGCGTTATTATATTCGTCTGAAGTTAATTTTTTTAATACATATCCTATATCTTCTTCTTCAATAATTTTAGAGTCATCAGAAATATTTTTTGTAATAACAATAGGTAATCCCATAGCCCAATACTCCCCATCTTTAATGGAAGTACAATACTTTTTAGAAGGTACTGGCTTAACAGGGTTAATAGCAAAATCAGCTATTTGATAGTAATTATGAATTTCTTTGAAAGGAACAAAAAGGGTTTTAATACAATTGCTGGGAATATTCTTTTGTTGGATTAATGTATTTACTTCATCAATATTTTTATCAGTTAATAAAAATATTTGCAATTTTTCGCCCCAAAAGTCACTCGCTACTTTAAAAAAATCAAAAACTTCTTCATTTAAATAAATGCCTCCCAATTTTCCAGCATAAACACAAACAATTTTTCCATCTAAATTTTGTTTTTTTCTACGTTTTTCATATAAATCTATATTCCATTTGAATTGATCTAAATTAACTAATGCTGGTTTAACATAATAGTTAGTAAATGTTGCATTATACTTTGTTTTAGCGTATTCTTTCATTCCTTTGGTGAGGGCAATAACTGTTTTTGCTTTCTGACTTTGTTTTTTTTCTAGCCAAAAGAGAATTTTAAATTTAAAATTAGACCTGCTCCAGGTTCCATTTTCAACCATAGATTCAGCATGAGGCTCGTAACTGTCAATTATTAGAGGTTTTGAAGTGATAATAGATAGTAGGTATCCTATTGCTCCCGCTGGTGTACACCAAGCATGGATAACGCTTATTTTCTCTTTTTTTATAATTTTAATTAAAGTGAACAAAAGAAAAACAACCCTTAGGACCATTTTTAACCCAAAATAATCATACTTAAAGCGAATTAGAATAATATTTTCTTCAGCTAATTTATTTTTTTCTAACGCCCATTCTTTGTCGGTCATTTTGAAAAAATCCTGTTCCAGTGTTAGTAAAAAAACACGGCTAGAATTGCCAAGGTTTTTTTTGATAATACGGACATAAGGCAGTGTATACGTCTGAATTAAAGCATTTTTATAACTCCAATATGTAAGTATTAAAATGCTTTTCACGGTTTAGAATTTATAAATCGGAATATTGATATTGGATTAATTAAAAGGGCTAAGAAAATAAAATACAAGCCTCTGGACTTATTGTTTTCATTTTTCCACCAACTACCTGCTAAAATCCAATACAAATTACTAAAACATTTTTGTTTGAACCAAAAATTTGTAAATAGGTTATTTTTTGCTGCTTTTTTAAAAACATAAATATGATCTTTTTCCATTAGTTCTATGTTTCTACTCATACTGTCTGGGAGTACACGATATAAAACAATGGGTTCGTTCATGTATTTCCCTATATATGTAGCTGCTAATTGGATAGCAAAATCTTGATCAGCAGCTGTAGATAGGTTTTGATCAAATGTTATATTACTTAAACATTCTTTTTTTACACAAATGGAACTTGGAGTTGTAATAACATCTCCATTCCATTCAAGTAATGAATTTAAGATATTACGATCGGACCCTTTTATGATTGAGTTTAGCGTATTACTATTTTTATCTATCATCCCAATACTCCCAAATAGCCAATCAACAGTATTGAAATTTTTAAAAATTTCAACTTTTAATTCAATATTTTTTGGCAGCCAAACATCATCTGAATCTAAAAAGAATATATAATCACCTTTAGCTATTTCAATTCCTTTATTACGTGCAACAGAAACTCCCATATTTTGTTGTTGAATAATATGAACTCTATCATCTCCATTCGATAATTCTGACACTATCTGATATGAGTTATCGGTAGAGCCATCATCGATAATAATTAACTCTAAATTTTTATAAGTTTGGTTTAAAACAGAAACAACAGTTTCTTTAATATATCTTTCAGTATTGTATAATGGTATGATAACAGAGACTAACTTCACAAGGATATCCAGTTTTTAGGTATTAAATTGTTTGTAGAGTGTGATGAGTCGTTAACCCACTTTTTTGGAGAAATCACCATTTTATTAGGGTTGGTCGCAAGCCATGCGGCCCACCAGCTATAACTGCTGTTTGCAATAATAAAATTAGCGCATTTTGACATAAGAATTAAATCTTCCTCAGGGTTACTATCATTTGGACTAATGATTTCTTTATTATCGAGAAATGAAAAATTATCATTAATCCATTGATAATCGTCACTAAAGATAAAGAAATGAGGATTTAACACTTTTTCTGAGGTTAATTTTATAGCATTTTTATAATAATCAAGATCACATAATCCATGAATTTTTGATGTTTTGTCACTGCTTACATAATCCCCCCTTCTAATGTGTATAGCTACGGAATTATTTTTTATAATTGCATTATAGTGTTTATGTTTTTTAATGGCATCTTCATTAATTAATTTAAAATCAGATAAAAGTATATCTCTAATTTTTTCTAAGTAGTCAAATCTCTGCCAGTAACCATCTAGATATGTAAAGGGGTGGTTGAGTGGGTCAGAAAAAGAATCATCGTTGAGGTACTTTGTAACTCCTATTTTTGAGAAGGATTTAAAGGCTGTATCATAAATATTTTTTTTAACAAAAGGATAAGCTTGTATGTTAAACTTATTTAATAAGTATAATCTAGGGGTTGTATTTTTTTTAAGCTTAGCGTAATAAAAAGATAAATCTTGTATTATTTTACCTTTATACTGATTTGAAATAAGTATCGTATAAGCGTGTTGAAACATTTGATTACCTAGTCCCCCCATTAGTTTTACAATAATCATACTTTTTTGATATATTTTAGTTTAACCGCATTTTCTCAACCTTATATTGAAGCGCTATTAAAATTTCTTTATTATTTAATATTCCATGATGTAAGTAGACTAATAGCGCAGCAATAAACCGTATTGTATCAAGATTCTTGAAATAAATTTTTTCCCCCTCAGGCATTTAGTACTTATTATCCAAGAAAATGGAATTAATGTTTGTGTCAGCGTATAGTTTGTAATTATTGTTAAGTAAATAATCAATAATACTATTGAGACGTTTGCCTTCATTTTTATCGGAATAGGTAATGGTTTCTATGCAAAATATTTTTGGTCGGTAGCGATTAAAATCGAAAGAGAGTGCTATCTCTTCATTTAGTCCCTCTACATCAATAGATATAACATCCGGACATTTCTCAAAATTTTCACTAATAATACTATTGATGGTTGATAATTTTACTTTTATGATTTTTGAAATAGTGTGAGTACCCTCTTTTTCAAATTCTCGAGCGTCTTTCTCC
Organism: Flavobacteriales bacterium; assembly: GCA_016763135.1. GTDB lineage: Bacteria > Bacteroidota > Bacteroidia > Flavobacteriales_E > Vicingaceae. The sequence continues at coordinate 3,646 of JAESUI010000042.1, read as the reverse complement.
GAAAAAGTGCTTAACGTGTGAGGGTTCATAATAAAAAAATCAGTTTGACTATCCTCATTTAAACTTACGCCTATATTTAAACATTTATCTCTCGGCCTTTCTTTACGGATTAATTTGACCAGATCGGGATTTGGCTCTATACAAACTCCTGAATACCCTTGTTCGTAAAATTTATAGGTATTATTTGAATGCCTGGGATGATTGGTGCCGATATCAAGGTAGTCAATGACATCTAGCTTTAAAATATTTTTGAGAATATGATCGATGATAATATCTTCACCACATTGAGAATAAGTCAGTTTTGCTCCAAATAGTTTGTATATTAATTTATCCTTAAATGCCATTATATCGTTGCTTTAGCTATAAAATTTTTTGCACAAATTTCGTCTGTCATATTTTCTAAAACCCATTTTCTAGGTTCGAAATTTGAAGATAGTGGTTTTTGAATTAATAAATCAAAATCTTTATTCGTTTTAAAAAAAGCTCCTGTTTTATCCGTTAAATAAGGTGCTGATGTACAGGCATAATTTACATTTTTATACATCCAAACTTCAGGATTCCATACCAATGTAGGTGTATTAGTTGCCCATATTTCTTGCAACGCAATTCCTTGAGATTCTTGTTCAACAAAATAAACAACTACTGAAGCTTCTTGCAAAGCATTTTTAAGTTCTTGATGAGTAAAAGAACCACATATAATCTCAACAACCTCAAATCCTTGCTCAATAGCTTTTCTCTTGCAATATTCATAAAGATGGTGTTCTGGCCTTTTGTTATAAAAAACAGCAACAGATTTATTTGATTCTATTTTTTTTATATCCCATTTTTTCGCGTCAATTCCTGCGGCCCATTTATCAATTTTATTTATTAATTTAGGATTATCTAATAAGTAGGCTGAAATTGTCCAATCGGAATTTACTAAGTATCTATCTATTTCTTTTGATCCAATGATACCATTTTCATCGGCAGAAGAAATGACGATGTTTGGTCCTGCCGTTAATCGACTGATTTTACCTTGTTGTTTTAATTGAATTGCGGCCTTTAATGTGTTAACTCCGGCCAACACATGAACATGGCTAGCAATTTTTGAAGTCTTTGTTGGGTTGTAGTTATAGGCTTGTTTATTTTTATCTAAACCATTCAATAAACTCCTAACAACTGCATAATGACCCGCATATTTTGGTAAGGAAATGTTGAAGATTTTACTTTTAATAAAAGTCTTAATACTTTTTAGTGAAGCATAAGAAGTATTAAAGCTAGGTTCTGTTAGTATAGTTATCATTAACAAGTTAATTCTAAAGGGAAAAATTCATTTGCGAAAGTAATTATTAGTTAGAATAGGCCCTAAATTAATAACTATATCTTTTCTGCACAACAAATAATTATAGTAAATCTCTTATTATTTTTAAACACCTTTCTGAAACTTTAGGTTTATACATCCAAATATGATTTTAATTGGATAGAATATATGAATTGAAATGGAGATTATATTGGTTGATTTTACCCTTTTTAACTTTTATCAAATTGATTTAGAATGGTATTTATTAAAATAGGATATTTATGATTTTCTAGGTATTGATTAACCTTTTCTATATTGAGATCTAAGGTTGAATTAATAGCCTCATCAACCAAGGATACGTATTCTTTAACGTTTTTGGCCCTATATATACCATGGTTTTTTAATTCTTCTATTTCGGCATCTATAGATGTAATAATAGGTTTATATTGAGCCAGATAATTGAGGGCCTTCAAAGGCGTTCTAGCGACTTGATTTATTTTGGGAATAAATTGATAAGATATTAACCCTGCTTGTGATGCAGCAATATAGTTGTTGAGTTCTTTAGCATTTAGAATTCCTAAATAATGGATGTGATCAAGTTCTTTTAAAGCCGCCCATTCTTCATTCCTAATTGTTTCAGAGCCTATAATGAGAAGATTAATTTTTTTCAAAGCAATTTCTTTCAATAATTTAATAGCTACATTACTAGCAATAGTGCCAATTAGTATAACAAATTTTCCATATTGGTTTTTAATTGCGTTAACTTTAGTCGAATTTAGCTTAAATTCATCATCAGAAACGCCATGTGGTATTTCTAAAACATGGTTACAGTTAATTCCCTTATAATAAGATGAATATTTATTACTGCTACAAATAATTAAGTCTACATTTTTTGCCTGAATTTTATTTTGCCATAAATGCAAGTGGGGGTCGACCACATGATAAATTTTCTTTACTTTATTTATTGGAAATGTACTTAAAAAACGATAAGGGTCAAATTTCCACCAAATTATACGATTCGTATTTTGAGGAAGATAACCCTTAATTTTTATACAATTAAAGAAGTCGTTTATAGGAGTGAAGAATCGGGAAAGCTTTCCTTGAGGAAAATTATTCTTATAAGAAAGAATAGAAAGATTCTTATTGACAACCGAAGTGCTTATGCCAAAAGAAAATAGGTTGGCAATTTTCCATTTCTTTGTAGGATTAATGAAATATACCTGATGTCCTAGCTTTGCCAGCTCAGCAGCATAATGCTGTTTGGAAAACCATATATCACCCCATGGTTCATTTGAAACTAATAAAATATGTGCTTTTTTTGTATCGATAGGCGAATTTAATTAGAAATAATGAATTTACCTGCTTATTCAACTTTAATCAAATTGCATTGCATATTTCATTTTTATGCTTATGTTTATCCGTGTTTGTAAGCTTATTAAAAAACTAAAAAAACTATTCTTGGAATTGGGTAAGAAAAATATATTAGCCACACTGGTTATTTTTATTGTATTGTATATTGTAATTGTTGTTTATGGTCAACAATATCTAGGGGAGTATGCTTATTTCTTATTGTATTTAATTATTGCATTAGGTTTATACATTAATTTCTTACTTAAAACAAATTCTCTAAAAGCGAGTATCAACAAGGATATTGATGGAAAATATAAACAATTAGAAATATTAACTGCTTTATACAGTTCATTAGAAATTAAAACACCTTTACCGGAAACAGGTGGATGGGCTGCTTCTCCTGATTTATTAAAAAAAATAACAGAAACCATTCTTTTAAAAGAATCTCAATTTATTGTTGAAGCTTCAAGTGGCGTTTCTTCTATTATTATTGGATATTGTTTAAAAAAGATTGGGCAAGGGAAAGTTTTTTCATTAGAACACGATATTCTTTATGTAGAAAAAAGTAAAGCTTTAATTAGAAAACATCACTTAGAACAGTATGTAGAGATTATTCACGCTCCTTTAATCGAACATCAAATCAATAATAAAAAGTGGTTTTGGTATGATATTTCATGCTTAGATAGTGTTCCCCCTATTGACATGGTAGTGGTAGATGGTCCTCCTTACTACATTCAAGATCTGTCTAGATACCCAGTTATACCTTTACTTTATGATAAGATGAGCGATAACTCTATATTACTGCTTGATGATGGAGTTAGAAATGAAGAGAAGACAATTATTAAAATGTGGAAAAAGGAGTTTAAACACATTGCAATTGAATATTTTAATTTTGAGTTTGGGGCATTTATTTTAAATAAAAAAGTTAATGACAATAGTCAGAAAACGCTATTGGCATTTACTACTGCTAATCAGTTAGCATATAATATTAAAGGGCTAAAAAGTATATTAAAAAAT
>JAESUI010000041.1 GCA_016763135.1 Flavobacteriales bacterium | reverse complement strand
CCAAAATAACTAGTTACATCAGGAAAAACATAAAAAGCACCTTTTGGATTATTTAATTTTAATCCAGGTATTTCATTCATTAAAGAGAGTACCAATCCTTTTCTTTTTTCGAATGAATTTCGCATCTCAGTTGTAATAGAAGGATCAGCTTCCATTGCCGCTTGTGCAGCCTTTTGAGCAATACTACAGGTACCAGATGTAAATTGACCTTGCATTTTTACACAAGCATCCGCAATCCACTTTGGAGCACCAATGTAACCAATTCTCCATCCTGTCATAGCAAAACCTTTAGAAACCCCGTTAACGGTAATTACTTGGTCTTTTATAAAATTGAATTGAGCAATACTTTCGTGTTTTTCCGTAAAACTTATGTGTTCGTATATTTCGTCAGAAACGATTAATATGTTTGGATAGTCTTTTATCAATTGAGCAATATCATGTAACTCATCTTTAGAGTATACAGAACCACTAGGGTTACATGGTGTACTAAACCATATCATGCGTGTTTTGTCAGTAATTCCAGCTTTTATTTGAGCAACACTAACTTTAAAGTCTTGATCTATTGTTGTTGGTAATCCAACAGGAATAGCTCCGGCAATTTTTATTATTTCGTGATAGCTTACCCAATAAGGAGCAGGAAGTAATACTTCATCTCCAGGGTTTAATAAGCTCAAAGAAATATTTGCTAAAGAGTGTTTTGCTCCTGTAGAAACAACAATTTGTTCTGGTGTATAATCTAAATTATTATCTCGTTTGAACTTTTTTGAAATAGCCTCCCTTAGTTCTGGATAACCAGGCACAGGAGTATAATGAGTGTAATTTTCGTCAATGGCTTTTTTTGCAGCATCTTTAATAAACTGAGGGGTATCAAAATCTGGTTCGCCTATGCTTAAACTAATAACGTCTTTTCCTTCTGCTTTAAGCTCTCTACTTAATCTTGTCATTGCAAGCGTTTGAGACTCACTAAGGTTGTTTAATGTATCTGATACTGTCTTTTCCATTGTAAAAATTATAGGAAACAAAACTAATAAAAATGTGGTTATTTACGTTTAAAATAAGAGGTGTTATAAATCTGTCTTTTTTTTATAATTTTACGCTTCGTTTATAATAAGCTTATGGAAACTTTTTTAGAGATACTAAAATACATTTTGCCTTCATTGATTATGTTTGGAGCACTTTATTTTGTGATGAATCGATTTTTGGATACTGAACATAGAAAACAGTTGTTAGTGTTGCGGCAAGAAAATCAGAAAATAACGACACCACTTCGATTGCAGGCTTATGAGCGATTGGTTTTATTTTTAGAGCGCATATCTATGGATAAGTTAGTTTTGCGGGTAAATAAGCCAGGAATGAGTGCAAAACTACTTAAATCGGAGTTGTTAAGGACTATACAGAAAGAGTTTGAACATAATTTAACACAGCAACTTTATACATCTAATACCTCTTGGGATACTGTTAAAAAAGCTAAAGATGAATCATTAAAGATTGTTAATTTGGCTGGAGTTCAAATGAAGCCTGATGCAAATGGTGCTGAATTAGGGCAAAAGATTTTTGAAATTATGTTGAAGTTAGATAAATCTCCTTCTCAAATTGCGGTGCTTATTCTTAAGAAAGAAATTAGACAGTTGTTTTAATTAAACGGATTAATCGCTATTCCAAACACAAAATTTGCCTGAGTAAAGAAGAAGTGTTGTTTTGCAGTATCTGAAGGGTCTGGTGATGTTCTAATGTCTGACATATCAATAAACCCTTCTTTTAATTCTCCTCTAAAAAATAAGAACTTAAAGAAAGTAACATTTAATCCAATTTTAGCAGCAAAACCATAACCTGCAAAATGAAACTCATCATTTCGTTCATTATTCCATAAGGTTACATTTGATTTTGGCATTAATGGGCCTAACCCAAAACCAATTAATGTGTTTATTTGAACCTTGTTTGGATTCATATTTATTTTCGATAATTTTAATAAATCATCATTCCGAGTAATTTCTACATTCAAATAATTTAACCCATCACTATGCTCAAAAAACAAAAAGTTTTTTTCTAATTTAATTTCATCATTATTGTAAGTTCCGTCATAATTGCTATTGTCATTAATTTCTCCGGATATCCCCACCACTTGATCATTTGGCATAATATATTTCATGTGGTCAACACCAAATGAAATATCAATATGATCGTTGATGAAATAACCGATTCTAAAATTAGTTTGAGGAATTGTAACCCTGCTAGGGTTAAAGTAAGGGTCTAAACCAAAGGTAGATTGCCTGTCTTGAGCACGAACGTCATTTAGTTTAAAATCATAATTGTCACCAGTAAAATGAATGTCAGAATTAGAATACCAACCTCTGTTCCAACCCCAAAAAGCATAAATTTTACCCTTGTTTGATTTAACAGCTTCTTCATCTTGAGCATTAGCTATAGTGAATGAAAACAGTAATAGAAATAAAATAGATAATCGCATGCTTATTATTTTTTCGGCAAAGATAGATTGATAATTTTAATTAAATATGATTTTTATTAGGATTTGAATAATAACAATAATTTTCGGGCAGCTTTAAAAGGGCTTATTTTTTCTTCCATTACTTGCCTTTCTAATTCTTTAATATGCTGCTTAATTTTATCATTAGAATAGAAAAATGACTTAACAGCAGAATCTATAGTGTGTTCTAGCCAGAATTTAGCTTGTTGTTTTCTGTTTTTAATGAATGAACCGTTTGATGTGGTAAGGTTTATGAAACTTTCAACAACTTCCCAAATATTAATAATTCCTTTGTTTTCAATTGCAGAGCAGGATTGTACTTTTGGAATCCAATGATTTTCATTTGCAGGAAAAAGGTGTATTGCATTTCTGTACTCTTGAACAGCTAATTTTGCTTTATCTATGTTTTCTCCATCAGCTTTATTGATGAAAATACCATCGGCAGTTTCCATTATCCCTCTTTTAATTCCTTGCAACTCATCTCCAGCACCAGCAAGCATTAATAATAAAAAGAAGTCAACCATCGATTTTACTTCTATTTCTGATTGACCAACACCCACGGTTTCAATTAAAACAGTATTAAAACCAGCAGTTTCGCGTAAAATAATGGATTCTCGTGTTGCCTTTGCAACACCTCCTAATGTTCCAGAAGAAGGTGAAGGTCGGATAAAAGCATTATCATTAATTGATAAATTATTCATTCTTGTTTTATCCCCTAAAATGCTGCCACCACTTTTTTTACTACTAGGGTCAATAGCCAAAACAGCAACTTTCTTATTCTTATCTTCAATTAAAAAAGTTCCTAAAGCCTCAATAAATGTGCTCTTTCCAACTCCAGGTACTCCGGTGATACCAATTCTAACAGATTTACCAGAAAAAGGCAAACAAAGCTCTATTAGTTCTTCAGCAATTTTTTGATGTTTTGGATTAGAACTTTCTATTAAAGTGATTGATTTACTTAAAATTGCTCTATTTCCACTTTTTATACCAGATAGGTATTCCCTTGCTGTTAAAGCGTTTTTAGGGGTAATGGCTATTTTGTTAATATTTTTTACCATAATTTATTGATATAAAAGTAACAAAATTAATATCACAACGTTATATGTTAATAGAGAGTAAATTGCTTTTAGTCGATAAAAAAGCTAATTTTATCTATTGTTTATAATTTGAAGGCGCAAAAATTACCTATCGCTTAACCAAATATACTAAGTTATGGACATAGGAATTATTACCGGAATCGTTACTGCAGTTGTTTTAGGAAGTGTAGTTTTTTACGTTTACATTATCAGTAAAAAACATGATGCTAAAAAAAAAAGGATTAGATAATATCTGTAAATACCATTTATCATTTTAATCGTCCTTTTGTATAAATATAATTACACAAACGGTTAAGTAGTCTACCTTTGTTAGGTAATTACTTATCGATAAGGGATGATTGAAATAAAAGATTTACACAAGTCTTACAAAGTAGGTAAAAATGCACTCCATGTATTAAAAGGAATCAATTTTAATATTGAGGAAGGCGAACTAGTTGCTATTATGGGCTCCTCAGGTTCTGGGAAGTCTACGTTACTTAATATTATAGGAATGCTTGATGTTGCGGATAAAGGTTCGTATACACTAGATGGTGTCCCAATAAAAGATTTAGATGAGACCAAAGCAGCAAAATATCGAAACAAATTTCTAGGGTTTATTTTCCAATCATTTAATTTAATCAATTATAAAACTGCATTAGAAAATGTGGCACTACCTCTTTATTATCAAAAAGTTCCTAGAAAAGAAAGGAATGAAAAAGCAATGAAATACCTTAAAGATGTGGGAATTGATGATTGGGCTACACACTTACCAAGCGAACTTTCTGGTGGACAAAAACAGCGTGTTGCTATAGCAAGAGCAATGGCTGCAGAATCTAAGGTGTTGCTAGCTGATGAGCCTACTGGGGCATTAGATTCAACTACATCTTATGAGGTAATGCAGTTAATACAAGAAATTAATGACAGCGGTAAAACGATATTGGTAGTTACTCACGAAAATGATATTGCTAATATGTGTAAACGAATTGTTTTGCTTAAAGATGGTGTTATTATAGAAGACAAAAAAATAAATCAAGTTTGGGCTTCAGATCATGTTTAATAGAGATAGCTGGCAAGAAATATTTGATACTATTTCAAAAAATAAGCTAAGAACTTTTCTTTCTGGGTTTACAGTGGCTTTAGGTATTTTTATTTTTGTTATTCTTTTTGGTTTTGGAAATGGATTAAAAAACTCTTTTAAAGAGTTTTTTGTAGATGATGCTACAAATATTTTTAGACTTTTTCCTGGAAGAACCAATATGCCTCATAATGGTTTTAAATCGGGCAGGTATATTGAATTTGATAATGATGATTTAGCAGCTATTCAAAAAAACTTTGCTTTTCAAATACAATACATTACTCCACGGATAACAAGAAATTATACAGTTAAGTATAAGAACAAATCAAATAATTATGGATTAAGAGCTGTAGCTCCAGGACATCAAGAAGCTGAGAAAACCATTTTAATGAAAGGGAGATTTATCAATCATCAAGATGTAAAAAATAAAACAAAATATGTAGTTATAGGAAGGTTGGTTGAAGATGATTTGTTTGAAGGAGAAGATGCGTTAGGTAAATATGTTAATATAGGGAAACGCTCATTTAAAGTTGTTGGAGTTTTTCAAGATGATGGGGGAGATAATGAAGAGCGATTTGTTTATACAGCATATACTACAAACCAATTAATTGAGAAAAACACAGATAAAGTAGGACAGATTATTGTAGCCTTTAAACCAATTATTGGCTATGCTGGAGCAATGGAGTTTGAAGAAGAATTAATGGCTTTCATGAAAAAAAGACATGATATTAACCCTAAAGACGAAAGTGCTATTTACTTAAGAAATGTGGCTGATGATCTTGAGCAAAACCAGCAATTTGGAAGTCTACTTCAAATTGTGGTAACTTTTGTTGGAATAGGTACTTTGATAGCTGGGATTATTGGGATTAGTAATATTATGGTTTATGTAGTTAAAGAGCGGACAAAAGAGTTGGGTATCAGAAAAGCTATTGGAGCAACACCTCGTTCTGTTATTGCTATGATACTTCAAGAATCAATTTTTATTACTACAGCAGCTGGTTATATTGGTTTATTTGGAGGCATTTTTCTATTGTCATCTTTAGATAATACCTTGGATGACTATTTTATTAAAAACCCATACATCGATATGGGAACAGCAATTTTTGCTACCATATTACTAATTATTTTTGGAGGTATTGCTGGTTATGTCCCAGCAAGAAGAGCTGCTAGAATTAAACCAATTGTAGCTTTAAGAGATGAGTGATGTTAATATTTAACAGAGATACATGGCAAGAAATATTTGGCTCTATTCAAAAGAATAAAGCCAGAACTATAATAACCGTAATAGGTGTATTATGGGGTATCTTTATATATATCGTTCTGTCTGGCGCTGCAAAAGGGTTGGATAATGGTTTTGAAGAACGATTTGCGGATGTTGCAATGAATAGTATGTTTGCTTGGGCCCAACAAACAAGTGTTCCTTATGCAGGATTTAAAACAGGAAGGCCAATTCAATTAAAACTAACAGATGTCCAAGTATTAAATACAAGAATTCCTGAGATACAATATATAGCTCCAAGAATTGTTAAGGGGGCTTTTGGTGGAGCCGCAGGAAGTGTTGTGCATGGACAGAGAACAGGAAGTTATAATGTCTATGGTGATTATCCTGTATTGTCAAAGATTTTTACTCAAAAAATATACATTGGTGGCCGGTTTATCAATAACGGAGATATAGAGGAAGATAGGAAGGTTTGTGTAATAGGTGAACGAACAAAAAAAGAACTTTTTAAAAAAGATGAGGATCCAATAGGTAAATACATAAGAATTGATAATGTTTTTTTTAGAGTAATAGGGGTTGCTAAATTTGAGGAGGGAGGAGGATTTGCTCAAGATGGAGATATTAATATTCCATTTTCAACATTTAGAAAGCTGTACAATACAGGGGATGATGTTGGTTGGTTAGCAATTGCTGCGTATGATGATGCTGATGTGATAAAAGTAGAGGGAGATGTAAAAAATATTTTAAAAAAAATACATAAAATATCTCCAGAAGATGACCGAGCGTTAGGGTCATTTAATTTAGGAGAAATCTTTAATAAGATAAATGGTTTTGCAAAAGGGTTAACATTTTTATCAATGGTGGTAGGGATAGCAACAATTGTTGCAGGAGTTATAGGAATAGGTAACATTTTGCTAATCTCTGTTAAAGAGCGTACAAAAGAATTAGGAGTGAGAAGGGCTTTAGGAGCAACACCAAGTGAAGTAAGAGGACAAATTATTTTAGAATCGGTATTTCTAACAATGGTTGCGGGAATATTTGGAATTGTATTAGGCTCTTTTGTTTTGAAGGGTATAGATGTTTTAACTCAAGACTCAGACATTCCATACACCAACCCTACAGTACCAATTCCGTTAGTGTTAGGAGCATTGTTTATAATGGTAGTTTTAGGCACTTTAATAGGATTAATACCAGCGCAAAGGGCAGTAAGTATAAAGCCTATTGATGCATTAAGAGAAGAATAATAAAAATTAGAAAATAAAATAAAAACATGAAAAAAGTATTTAAATACATCTTAATTATAGGACTCGTTTTAGGAGTGATTTATGCAACAAGTTTCTTTATATCTACGAATAATCAAGATCCGATTAAGTATGAATCTGAAAATCCAGTAAGGACAACTATTGAGAAAAAGACAGTAGCAACAGGGAAAGTAGTACCTGAAGATCAGGTAGAGATTAAACCTCAAATTTCTGGAATTATAGAAGAGGTTTTTGTGAAAGAAGGAGAGATAATTAAGACGGGTGATTTAATTGCAAAAATCAAAGTGGTTCCTAACGAGCAAGCTTTAAATAGTGCCACAGGACGTGTAAATAATGCTAAAATAGTGATGAAAAATAGTGAAATCGATTTTGAAAGAAACAAGAAGTTATATGATAAAGGCATTATTTCTAATCAAGATTTTATTGCCATAGAATTGAGGTTTAACCAAGCAAAACAAGAATTGATAAATGCTGAAAATGATTTAAAAATTATTAAACTGGGTACTGCTGGAAAGGGGGCAACAAATACCAATATTAGAGCTACCGTTTCAGGTACTGTATTAACTGTTCCTGTTAAAAAAGGGGATCAAGTAATAGAAAGTAATAACTTTAATCCAGGAACTACTGTAGCAACAATTGCTGATTTAACGGATATGATTTTTGAAGGTCAGGTTGATGAAGCTGAAGTAGCTAAGCTTACAATGGGAATGCCATTGAGTATTAGTTTAGGAGCAATAAATGACAAAACTTTTGATGCTAAACTTCGTTTTATCGCTCCTCAAGGAATAGAAGAACAAGGAGCTGTACAATTTAAAATCGAAGCAAATGTAGAGCTTGATTCAAACTTTTTTGTGAGAGCAGGATACAGTGCTAATGCAACTATTGTTATTGGAGAAAAGAAAAATATTTTAGCAATAAAAGAAGCATTGGTTCAGTTTGATGAAGAAACAGAAGAACCTTTTGTTGAACTAGAATTAGGTGACCAAGATTTTGAAAGAAGAGATGTTGAATTGGGTATTTCTGATGGTATTATGGTAGAAATTATAGAAGGATTAACCGAAAAGGATAAAGTGAAAGTTTGGAACATTACAGAACCATTAAAGAAAAAGGGTGATGAAGACAAGAAAAAGAAAGATTAAGAGTATGAGAAATCTAATATTAGTAGTGGCTATAGGTTTTTTGAGTAGCGTTAATGCTCAAGATGCAAAAGTATGGACCTTAAAAGAATGTGTTGATTACGCTTTGGAAAATAATATTTCTGTAAAGCAATCGGAATTAGATAAAGTTATTTCCATAGAAGATGTGAAAGCAGCTAAATGGAATTTTGCACCTAATTTAAATGCAAGTGCAACACAGAGTTATAATTTTGGTTCATCTATTGGTGTTTCTGGGGCAAGAATACCTGCCGATTTTAGGTCGAATCGTTTTAGTATTAACTCTTCAGTAAATTTATTTGACGGTTTTGCTAATGTACATACGCTAAAACAAGCTAAAATAGGAGTGGAGGTACAAGATGCTGCTATCTTAAAAATGAGGAATGACATCTCATTAAATGTGGTAAACTCTTACTTGCAGATTTTGTTTGCTCAAGAACAACTTAAAGTAGCTGAATCTCAAATAGCAATAAGTGAGAATGAAGTAAAGCGAGTAGGGCAATTAGTTGATGCAGGTGTATTGCCACAAGGAGATTTGTTAAACATTAAATCTACATTGGCTGCGGATAATCAAAGTTTAATTGTAGCACAAAATACCTTAACTATTTCTAAATTACGATTGGCTCAAATGCTTCAGTTAGAAGCTATGAGTATTAATGTTGCAGATGTAAGTGTTGATGTAGAAAATCAAGTAATATTAGGGAATAGCATTACAGCTATCTATGATAAAGCAAATTCAACTTTCCCTGAAATTAAATTAGCAGAATTGAATATTTTAAGTGCTGAAAAAAGCATTAAAATAGCAAGAGCTAATTTCTATCCTTCTTTAGTATTAAGTTTTGGAATGAATACTGCTTACCAACACAGACAAAGTTCAGTAGATGTTACTCCATTTTTATTTAGTGACCAGCTTGATGATAATTTTGGACAATCAATTAATTTATCCTTGAACATACCAATTTTTAATCGTTACCAGTTTAGGAGTAATGTAAATAAGTCTAAAGTTAATTACCAAAAGATACAGTATAATTTAGAGAGTGAACGCTTACGTTTAAGAGAAACGATACAAACAGCTTATACAGATGCTCAAGCTTCGTCTAAATCTTATGATGCAGCTACTACTTCTGTTGAGGCACAATCTAAAGCTTTTGATTATGCGCAAGAACGTTTTTCTGTAGGAGCGATTAATTCGTTTGATTTTAACCAAACTAAAAATAACTTGGTAAACGCACAATCACAACTCATACAGAGTAAGTACGATTTTATGTTTAAACTTAAGGTGTTAGAATTTTACTTTGGAGTTCCGTTTATAGCGGAGTAATAGTTATATCAACTTTACGCCTTGCTCAATCATTTTTGATGTGATATCATCTGTTTCAGAAAGATTAAGGTATTCGAATACTACATGTTTTCTAAACCGAGTGTATAGTGCTTTTTTGACTTCTTCTGAATTAGTGTCGAAAGTTGATTTTCCAGAAATAGCTAGCATGTAATATGGTTCGACATATTCATCTGTATTGATAAAAAGACCAACATAGAGTTCTTGAATGTTAATACCTTCTTTTAGTTTGTTTGCTACTTTTGTAAATTCTTTTAAATCCGATTTAGAAGGTTTTGAGAACATGGTATCCATTTCTTCAATTGTTACTACTCGTGATTCAAAAGATGTTTTATTAATATTAAGCATAATGTCTTTGGTAACATCAATTCCACCTTGGTTGTTATTTCTAATACTTTTGATAGAATGAATTGGTCCCCACGGTAATCCCCACCACCCAAAAATAGAAGAAAGTGAATTGTATTTGCTTTTAAATTTAGTACTGTCCTCTTTTGCTAAAATGAATATTGCTGGTGACAACCGATTCAAAGTAATAGCAAAGAATATTGATATGCAATATTGGTAGATAATAAAGCGACCGCCATTTTCTATTTCGGTTTGAAGTTCTTCAAATGATACACCCTCCCTTATAGATAATTTATGTTCCATTAATTCTCATTTGTTGCAGTAGCAAAACCTACAAGCTTATCGAAATCCTCATTAAGCTCTCTATGGTAAACTAAAATGGTGTATTCATTTTTGGTTTCGTAATGTGAGCCTTCTACGATAGATAAATCACCAACATTTTTAGACCCATCTTTTACAAAACAATACAAGTAATTATAATAGCCTTGTTTTAATAATACTTCTTTTTCGTATCGTTGGTTTAAGGTGTCATAATCTAACTTTAATTCTTCTTTAAATTTCCAATCAGAAAATTTACCAAACAAATAAAGATTACCATTTTGTAAAGGAGGGGAGTAAGGTAGTCTAAAATGAACTTTCACATAATCAGCTTCAATTTCGCTGTCTTGTCCTTCATTTCTTTTAATTAAAAAGTTTCCGTTTAAATCTGATTGAGAGTAGTACTGCTTATAAGAGCGTCTTTCATCATCTAATAAATAGATGTGTTGCATTTTGTCGTACACCTCAAATTTAATCTGTTTAACACGTATGGTTTGGTATTTAATGCTCTTTATATCAAACTCTCTAAATTCGTTATTGGCATCAAAAACATTTTCACTGTTATTAAAATCATAGTTCAGTTCAGTGTCATTAATAAATTTTGGTTTTAATCCAGTAATGGCATTGTCCCAACGGTAGTTTTGCATAAGCACGATATTCAATCTCCCAAAAGGATCTTTAATATCGTAACCATCATGATTTATTTTAAAATCAATTTCTTGTCTGTAGTAGCTTTCGTTTACATCAGTTGCTCTTTTGATGTTCATGGTAATAGCAACATTGCTTTCAAAAACCATAAACCGTTTAGTTAAAATAGGATGGTTCTTATCATTCACTTTATATACCTTAATAATGTAATTACCTGATTTGGTCAATTTCATATTTTGATTAGGGAAAGTGACGTTATAGTGTGTATAGTATAGGTCGGTATTGTTGGAGTATTTAAAATCGAAGAGTTCATCTTCAAAAAAACCATCAATGTATTCGTTTTGGGCTAGGTCAGAAGGTTCCCAATTTGCATTGCAATGAATTACAGTAAAATTATACACCCTATTATCTCTTCTTAAATCGTCAAAACTTAGTTTAATAGTCTCGCCACCATTTAAACCAATAATAGGGTAGCTCATTTCATTTCTAGTATTAAAAAGAAGCACTGTCTTTATACTATCATCGTAAGTGTAATCATCATAGCGCATATAGTTTTCTACTGCATAATCATCGTCATCATTATTAATAAATTGATGAGAACTACACAGTGTAAAAATGAGTCCTAATACAATAGTAGAAATGGTGGTAAATCGTATGTGGTAGATGTTCATTAAGAATAATATTTATAGGTAAAATTACGATATTGAACTCAGCAATATAGATGCCAATCTAAAATCTTACAAATTCTTTTTATTTTACTTTGAAACATCATTCAATTTTATACTTTTGTTATCTTATTCCACAAAAATAAATATATGTCAAAAGACGTAAAAATTCGTAAAGGCGTAAACATTAAGTTAAAAGGTTCTGCCGAAAAACTTTACGCTAATCCTGTTTCTACTTCTGATGTTGTTTTAAAACCTACTGATTTTCCTGGATTGATTCCAAAACTATCTGTAAAGGTTGGAGACAAAGTGAAAGCTGGTTCTTCAATTTTTTTCGATAAAGGAAATGATAGGATTTTATTTACTTCTCCGATTAGTGGTGAAGTAACAGAAATAAACAGAGGAGAAAAAAGAAAAATATTAGAAGTTAAGGTAAAAGCCGATGGTGCTAATACTTATGAAACTTTTAAACAAGGTGACCCAAGCACAATGTCTAAAGAAGATATTTTAGGCAATATGTTGAAAAGTGGAGTTTGGCCTTTTATACGTCAACGACCATATGATGTTGTTGCTAATCCTATGGATACACCAAAAGCAATTCATGTAACTGCTTTTGATTCGGCCCCATTGGCACCAGATTATGGTTTTATTGCGCATGGAGAAGGTGCTAATTTACAAGTTGGATTAGATGCTTTAGTAAAATTAACTTCAGGAACAGTTCATTTAAATATTACTGGTAACGCAAATGCTGACGAGGCATTTACAGGAGCTAAAAATGTTCAGATAAATAAAATTTCAGGACCGCACCCTGCAGGTAATGTTGGAATTCAAATGCACCATATAGACCCTGTTAATAAAGGAGAAGTTGTTTGGGTGTTGAATGCGTTAGATGTATTAACAATAGGAAGATTATTTAAAGAAGGAAAATTTGATGCTTCAAGAACAATAGCTGTTACAGGTTCTAAAGTAACAGCTCCTAAATATGTAAAAACGGTATTAGGAGCTAATATTGGAGATATATTAAAAGGAAATGTAGAAGAGGGAGGAAGATGTATTAGTGGAAACCCTCTAACAGGAACTGAGGTGCCAGAAAATGGATACTTAGGTTTTTACAATTACCAGTTAACGGTAATTCCAGCTGGTGGAGACAACAGGTTTATGGGGTGGTTACCATTCTTAGGGTTTACGGGTAAAAGTTTATCAAGAACTTCATTCTCATTTTTATCACCAAATAAAGAACGAGATTTAGATGCCAATATGAATGGTGAAGAAAGAGCGTTTGTAATGGCTGGTGAATATGAAAAAGTATTTCCAATGAATATTTATCCAGTTCATTTAGTAAAATCAATGATTACACAAGATATTGATTTGATGGAGAACTTAGGAGTTTATGAGGTTGCACCAGAAGATTTTGCGTTATGCGAATTTGGTTGTACTTCAAAAATAGAAACTCAAAAAATTGTAAGAGACGCTTTAGATTTAGTAAGAGAAGAAACGAGCTAAATCCTTAAATAGATTAAGATAGATGAAAGCATTAGAAAAATTATTACAAAAATTTAAACCAAAAAGCGATGGGAAGTTCCCTTTAGCTTATGCGGTTTGGGACGGAACCTATACTTTTTTGTTTGTTCCAGGACACACAAACAAATCAGGAGTACACATTAGAGATAGTGTAGATTTAAAACGAACCATGATTATTGTGGTATTGGCTTTAATCCCTTGTTTATTGTTTGGGATATACAATACAGGGCATCAACATTTTTTAGCATTGGGAGAATGTTTATCTACTAATCACGTATGTGATATGTTTTGGGATAAATTCTTATTTGGAGCAATGAAAGTATTGCCATTAGTGATAATTTCTTACGGTGTAGGGCTTGGAGTAGAATTTATTTTTTGTGCGATTAATAAGCACCCTATACAAGAAGGGTTTTTAGTTTCGGGTATGCTTATACCCTTAATTGTACCTGTAGATATTCCATGGGCAATGTTGGCTGTAGCGGTAGTATTTGCCGTTGTTATTGGGAAAGAAGTGTTTGGAGGGACTGGAATGAACGTATTGAATATTGCCTTTGTAACAAGAGCATTCTTGTTCTTTGCTTATCCTACTAAAATGATAGGTGAGGTATGGACGAACACTAGTTTAGAAGAAGGACAGTCATTGGTTGATAATTATTCTGGAGCAACT
>JAESUI010000040.1 GCA_016763135.1 Flavobacteriales bacterium | reverse complement strand
GACTAACCCTGCTGTGAGCGATTTGCAAAATTCAAATAGGGAAAGCGAGGCTCACCCAATCTACCGATGCAAGACCTCGCTTTCGGTCAATCAATTATCTCATTTGTTTGATTTAATATTAGATGTTGTTTCTAATGAGCCAGTCAATAAAAAAGATTTGGCTAAACAACTTTCTGAAATGTTTGAAACTCCAAAAACAAAAAATCCAAGTCATCAGCAAATTTATAAAGCATTTTATAATGTGGAGTCTTCGACTAAGGAAGTGGTAAAAGATGCTGTGTTAGAAATCCTAAGGAAAGTAAAATAAATCCCTGAAAAATCGTTATTTTTATAGCTAATGTTCTTTAAAAGATTTTAGTTCCTCTACCGTGCGAAAAACGTGCGAATAAAAGAAAGGGTTTCAAGTATAAACTTAAAACCCTTTCTCTATTTGCTCCCCCTCAAGGACTCGAACCTTGGACCCTCTGATTAACAGTCAGATGCTCTAACCAGCTGAGCTAAGGAGGAATTTAATGCTGGTATTTTTTTTAATTTTAAAATTTTCAAACAAAGAACATTTCCTCTTTTTTCTAACCTTCCGATAGCTATCGGGAAGAACTAGAGAGGAATTTCGATTAAATCGGATGCAATATTAGTTGAAAGTTTTCAATTATACAATATATTTGTAAAAAATTTGAACAAGTAATTGATAAGGAAATGAGCAAAAAATATAATGTATTTGGAATAGGCAATGCCTTAGTTGATATAGTAACTGAAGTTGACGATCAATTTTTAAAGGATCATAATATAGAAAAAGGGCTGATGACACTGGTGGATGAAGAACATCAAATTAGGGTTTCAAATGCCATTAATATGAATAATAGTAATAAACAATGTGGAGGTTCTGCAGCAAATTCAATCATTGCTGTAAGCCAATTTGGAGGTTCGAGTTATTATTCTTGTAAAGTTGCGAATGATGAATTAGGAGATTTCTACAAGAAAGATTTAAAAGATAATGGGGTAGATTCAAACCTTGATAGTGAACATCGAGAGTCAGGAATTACCGGAAAGTGTTTGGTTATGACTACTTCAGATGCCTCAAGAACGATGAATACTTTTTTAGGGATTACATCAAATTACTCTAGAGCTGAAATAAAGGAAGACGCTCTTAAAGACTCTCAATACTTATATATAGAAGGATATCTAGTAACTTCTGAAAATGGACTGGATGCCATGAAGTATGCTAAGAAATTAGCTGAAGATAATGGAGTGAAGACAGCATTAACTTTTTCTGATCCAGCAATGGTGAAGTATTTTAGAGATCAAATGGTGCCAGTTGTTGGTGCAAGTGTTGATTTATTATTCTGTAATGAAGAGGAAGCGATGCTTTACACTGAAAAAGACAATATCTTAGAGGCAAGAGAAGAACTAAAAAAGGCTGCGAAGAGATTTGTAATTACTCAAGGAGAAAACGGTGCAATGATTTTTGATGGCGATACATTTGTTGATATTGAACCATATAATGTTCAGGCTATCGATACAAATGGAGCTGGAGATTTGTTTGCTGGAGCATTCCTTTATGGAATGACGAATGGGCATAGTTATGCAGATTCAGGGAAACTAGCATCTTTAGCATCATCAAAAGTGGTAACTCAATTCGGCCCTAGACTTGAATGGCATCAGGCAAAAGAAATCTCAAATAAACTGCAACAGGTTTAAATATGTAGTAAACCCCTTGCTTGATCGGTGAGGGGGTTTTAGTTGCTATTGACTTATAACCTTAATCATCCCTTCAATGGTATGAGGATTTGCTATTGCAGCAACATTGATGTTGTTTTGCTTGGCTATTTTAGCTGTTTCAGGGCCAATACAGATTACTTTTTCGGTTTTGAGCCTTATTCCTTGTTTTATAAATGATTGGACTGTAGAGCCACTTGTAAAAGTGATGTAATCTATTTTCTGATTAAACACCTTTTTAATTTCTTCTGTTGAATAGTTAATGGAGTTGTTTTCATAAATTGAAATTGCTTCAATAACACAATTTCTTTTTTCTAAAATATCAATAATATCATTTTTAGCTAGGCTTGACCTTGGTATTAGGATAGTATCATTTTCTGAGACAGGAATTTCATTGGCTAAATGTTTTGCAGTAAATTCAGAAGGTGTAAAATCGATTTCTAAGCCAAGTTCTTTTATAAGCTGACCAGTTTTATTTCCAACAACAGCAATTTTTGAAGTAATGGTTTTTGCTGAAATAGATTCGAAAAAGAACTTTACTGCATTAGTACTGGTAAAAATTATCCAATCATAATTGTTTTGATTTACCTTTTTAATCAACTCATTTTGGTTGATAGCTATATTTTCAATTAAAGGAAGTGTAATTGTATTGGCTCCTAAAGCTTCAAGTTGATTGATGAATTCTGCAACCTGATTTGCAGAACGAGTAATTAGAACTGTTTTATTTTTAAGTGGTAACATCACTTAAAACTATATTTCGGTTTCACTCAACACCATAGCTTTTTTCCTAGCTTCTATTTTTTCTTTTAGTTGAGCGGCTAATGTTCTAGCCAATGTTTTTTTGTCCTCTACTTTTCCAGAAATACTATCTTTTTCAAAATGTACTCCATCTTCAGAAGCATAAACACCTTCTATAGTAATTTCAGTTTCTGTGGCTTGAGCATAAGCGGCAATAGGAGTGTTGCATCCGCCACCTAAAGCAATTAAGAAGGCTCTCTCTGCATCAGCAGCATTTTTAGTCGGTTCATGTTTTAATTGAGATACTAAATCTAATATGTATCCTGCTTTATCAATTAATTCAATTCCTAAAATAGCTTGCCCAACTGCTGGAGTCATAATGTCAGTTTCAAAAATTTCTGTTGCCAGATCAAGCATATTCATTTTTTCTAAACCAGTTGCTGCTAAAATAATAGCATCATATCCTTCGGTTTCCATCTTCTGAATTCTACCATCTACATTGCCTTGGATAAACTTGTATTCTAAATCTGGTCTTATTTGTTGGAGCTGAACACTTCTTCTTAAGCTTCCAGTTCCAATAACTGCTCCAGTAGGTAAGTCTTTTAAGTTTTTTCCTGATTTTGAAATCAAGACATCTCTAACATCTTTTCTTTCAGTTACAGGGATAACTCTTAATCCTACTACTTCTTCGGTTGGTATATCTTTATAGCTATGTATGGCTAAATTAATTTCTCCAGCTAGCATAGATCGTTGTAATGCAGAGGTAAAAGCTCCTACAACATCGATATCTCCCTCATCGCCACTTGTTCGAATTATTTTCGTTTCAAATTCGTAATCTGGTTCAATTTTCTTTAATTGATCTATTATCCAGTTGGTTTGAGTTAACGCTAATTTGCTTCCTCTTGTTCCAACAATAATTTTTTTCTTAGGCACGAATATGTCAATTCCTTCTAAATCTAAAATGTGCTTAGCTGTGTTTATCGGATTGTCTTGTTCGTGTAAATTTTGAGCGATACTTTTAATTCCTTCTATCGTAGGGTTAGAAATTTTTCTTATTAATCGATGAGTAAAACGCTGTAATAACTCTTTAGTATGCTCGTCAGCATTTTCTAACTTTGGAAGTAACCATTTTAATTCCTCTTCTTTAATTTCTTCTAAGTTATTCCAATAAGCTTCAATCACTGGTGCAACTTTTCGGTTTCTTAACCAAACCATAAACCAATCTAGCTCCTCATTTACCAATTTTCTTGCTTGAGGAATTTCATCGTATCTTTTTAATAAACCATCATAAGTGATTTTCTTAATGTCATCTAAATCATATAGCGTAATGTTTGGATCTTCTTTTAACGATGGGTTAAAATTTCTTGGAACACCAAAATCAATAAATAATTTATGTCCTCCGGTTTGTAAAGCAAAGTTGGCTCTAGGACATTTACTTTCTGCCATTGTTTCTTCATGCAGTAAGTTAATTTCACCTTGGGTTCCGCCAATAATTACACCTGCTTCTGATAATGCCTTATGCATGTTTTCCATGTCAACAGGTTCTCCATTCCATTCTTTTGCCATTTCTTTAGCCCTATCCATGTCATGGCTGGCAACATATAGCTTTTTAACTTTTGTTCTGTCAAGTACTGTAGTGACCAGGTTTGCCATATTTCCTGTTCCAATTACTAAAAAAGTAGTTTCAGAAAATTCATAACCTTGTTGTGAAATTAATTCAAAACCAACAGTTGCTAATGAAGCAGAAAATTTACCAATGTTTGTTTCTAGTCGAACTCTTTTTCCAGTATGTATAGCTTGTCTTATTAGTTCATCTAAAACAGGGCCTATAGTTTTTTGTTCTCTTCCTAAATCTAAACCGTCTCTTATTTGCCCTGTAATTTGGTGTTCACCTACTGCTTGAGATTCTAACCCGGCAGCGGTAGAAAATAAGTTTCTTATAGCAATCTCACTATCAGGTAAAATGGATAAATATTGACGGTAATTTCCAAATTGATCAAAAAAGCTTAAAATTTCATTGTGGCTTTTTCCAAAAGCATAAATGGATAATCGATTGCATGTAGAAATAATAAAAACTTCCTCATAGCTCTTTTTTAATTCTTGCAAAGCTATTATAGTCTGTTCTTTGTTAAGGGCTAAACGCTCCCTAACGGCTATTGGTGCAAATCGATGACTAAGTTCTACTCCTACTACTTTATCCATATTTACTTTTAAAAACGGTTGTCAAATTTACCAAAAATTGGACGAATTTATCAATTATTTAAAGCATTAAACTCATGAGACCAAATTTGATAAATACGCAAGTATTCTAAAATTTCTAAAGCTTCATTTTTTGTTGCTATTAATGAGCCACAATTTGCTTCATATTTTTTACGAGTTCGTATTGCTAATGAATCTTTTAGTAACATTTCATCCTTGTTTAGTAAGAAGTTCAAAACCCATTCAGGTTTTTTAATTGCTAAAATATCACTGATGTCAGGTCCTGTATTCTTATATTCCATGGTATGAAATTCGGTACATTTATCTTTAAATAATTGTTGGCAACTTGCATTAATGAGTCGTTAATTGTAGCTAATTTTATTTGGTTAATTGGACCAATTTCTTTTGGATTAGTAGATATAGATTGACTATCATTCTCACAACTCATCACAAAAATAAATAATAATAGGAGGTATGAGTGAATAATTTTCATGATTTAATATAAAATTAATATTCCTATAAAGTAAACCAACACAAATAAGATACTGAGTAATTTCCACACAATATGAGCATGTTTTACTTCTACAAACTGATACATTACACTTATAAATTTCACAACAGATAACCCTGTAATAACTAAAAATGCAGATTCAAATCCATTTTCAGAAAACACCGTACTTATGCAAATCAATACAATAAGTAAGATCCAAACGATAGTGTTAAGGCGAATTTCTTTTTTCATTTTATATTAAATAAAGTACTGGAAAAATTAAGATCCAAATTAAATCGCACATGTGCCAATAAGTAGCACTTGATTCTACATCAAACAATTCTTTTGAACTGTATTTTCCTTTTTTAACAGCTAAGTACATATAGAATAGAAGTCCAACTCCAAATAATACATGAACAAAGTGAAAGCCAGTCATTAACCAATAAAACGTAAAAAAGGTATTGTAGTTAAATCCAATTCCTAATTCTATTTTATGGTAAAACTCCATCCCCTTTACCCCTAAAAAAGCAATTCCTAATAACAATCCAATTAACATGAAAAAAGCTGATTTTTTGGTGTTATCTTCTCTCAATTTATTAACAGATAACGCCATGAAGTAGCCACTTGTAATTAAGATAATGGTGTTGATACTTCCAATAATTGGATTCAAAATTGCTTTAGATTCAGTAAATTCTACAAGCATGTTTTTTCTGTAGTAAACAAATATTAATGCTGCGCCCAAAAAGGTAAATAATTCTAAAACGATTAGAAACCATACCAAAATTCCTCCAGGAGGGTAGTAAATGTTTTTTGCTGTTTTTTCTATGGTTGTTTCTTCCATTTGTCCTTTAAAGAGGGTTCTTTCTATTGTATTAACTCAATAATTTTAGCAACTGTCTCTTTGTTGTCAACCCCCAGACCTTCTTGCTGATGCCGCATTACACCGCTTTCATCAAACACACTTATAATGTTAGAATGCGAAAAATCCAATGGAGAT
>JAESUI010000039.1 GCA_016763135.1 Flavobacteriales bacterium | reverse complement strand
TTGCGAATTTTATTTTTGTTAATCAATTTTTTCACACAAAAACAAGAGTAAATAAAATGTTGATTTCTCTTATTTTGAGCTTACTTTTTATTCACAACATGCCAATTATTTCAGAGGGAATTTATTGGTTTACGGGCTCGGTAATTTATACTCTAGGATTAATCTTTTCATTGTTTTATACTGCTTTATTAATCAACGTTATTAGAGAAAACAAGAAAGGGATATATTCTCTTTTTTTAGTTGTGTTACTTTTTTTTGTTTGCGGATTTAATGAAGTGTTAACCTTATTAATGGTTTTCTTTTTAGCTGTAGCTAGCTACATTTTTTATAAGAAAAATCTTTTGGGTAAAAAAATAGTTGGTATTCAGTTTTTACTATCTGTATTATTTGCGGCAGCTGTTGTTCTCTCTCCTGGGAATGAATTAAGAGGAGAAGTATATCCTGATGCTCATAATTTTCCATATTCTTTTCTTTATTCAATTATGCAGGTTGGGCGATTTTCTTTTCTTTGGATAGGCTCTATTCCTTTAATTGCAGCATCATTAATCTATTTTCAAATCAATAAAAAGATGCGAGAAGAAAATAACCTTTTTCAAAATTCATTTTATCTTAATCGCTGGAGTTCCTTTTTGATTTTATTTGCAATAATATTTATTTGTGTTTTTCCTCCATACTGGGCAACAGGAATATTAGGACAACACAGAACCTTGAATATTGCTTATTTATTCTTTATAATTATGTGGTTTATTAATCTTACTGTTTGGTATAATTATTATCAAAGTAAACTAAGGTTTGGGCTTACAACTAGAATCACTAAGGCGCTATCAGTATTTTTATTGATAGGGTTTTTTTTAACAGGAAATGGATATAATAGTTTGTCTGATATTTTTTCTGGATCTGCACATCGTTATAATAAGCAACTAACGGAACGATTTGAAAAGTTAAAACAAACAAACAAAAAACAGATTACTCTTTCTCCTTTAACTAAAAACCCAAAATGTTTATTTGTTGCGGATATTACGAACAATCCTAAAGATTGGACAACTATTGGATATATTCAGTATTTTCGCTTGCAAGAGACCGATATATATATAGAATGAGTATTAAATTATCAATATTAATACCTGCATACAACGAGGAAAGAACAATTCACTTAATTTTAGACAAAGTGAGAGAGGTTAATTTGTTGGAGGGGGCATCAAAAGAAATTATTATTGTAAATGATTGTTCTTCTGATGGCACAGTTGTTAAGATTGAAGAATACATTGCTAATAATCCTGAGCTGTTTATTCAACTTTATTCTCAAGAAAAAAATATGGGAAAAGGAGCGGCTATTCATAAAGCGATGGAGCTTGCAACAGGAGACTATTTAATTGTACAAGACGCAGATTTGGAGTATGATCCAGAAGAGTACAATTTATTACTGAAACCTATTTTAAGAGGGGTTGCTGATGTTGTTTATGGCTCAAGGTTTATTGGGGGAGACCCTCACAGGATCTTGTTTTTTTTGGCACTCTTTAGGCAATAAATTTTTAACAAACTTATCTAATATGTTTACAAACCTGAACCTTACAGATATGGAAACATGCTATAAGTTGATGAGGACTGATATTGCTAAAGGTTTAAAACTAAAAGAAAATCGATTTGGATTTGAACCCGAATTAACAGCAAAACTTTCTAGAGTCCCAAATATTAGAATTTACGAAGTAGGAATTTCTTATTATGGAAGAACTTATGAAGAAGGCAAAAAAATAGGATGGAAAGATGGAGTGAGGGCAATTTATTGTATTCTAAAATATGGTTTATTTTCTGCTAAATAACAAGCATGAAAATATGGTTTCATTATATATAGTTGTTAATGTTCCTTTTTGGTGTTGGTTTTTGTTAGTTCTTTAACAAGATAAATTGGTCTATTTCTCATCTCATCTAAACTTTTTCCAAAATAAATAGACAATATTCCTATTAATAAAAAAAGAACGGTAAAGCACATGCTTTGAAAAATAATTAAAGTTGTATAACCAGAAGGAGGAGTGTTCCCAAATAGATAGACCCATAAGCTATACCCCATAAAACTCGTGGTAAATAGGGCAAACAATACAGAGATGAATAATGAGATTTGCAATGGTTTGTTGGAAAAAGAGAATATAGCGTTAAAACTTAGTCTAACTAAACTTAAAAAAGAATAACTACTTTTTCCGCTTAATCTAGCCGGGGCATCAAAATAAAGTGAAGTTTTTGAAAACCCAATAGCTTGTATATAACCCCTTAAAAATCGATTTTTCTCTCTAAAATTTTCTTTTAGTATTTGAGTAATTCGTTTAGAAATCATGAAAAAGTCAGAAGCACTGTTGTCAAAATTGTGTTCTGAAACAGTATTTAGAAAACGATAAAATAATTTTGAGACGAGATTTTTAATCAATCCATTATCCTCTCTTTTTTCTCTTATCATCGTTACAATTTCATACCCATTATTGAAAGAATTTACCATTTCAATAATTTTTTCTGGTGGATGTTGTAGGTCAGCATCGAGGCATACAATAGAATCTTTAGTGGCAACATCAATCCCTGCAATCATAGCTGATTCATGGCCATAATTTTTTGAAAAATCTATAAGAATAAATTCCACAGGGGAATTATTATTGATTATTTTACTTAATAAGACTTTACTATTATCAGTACTACCATCATTAATAAAAATCACCTCTACTTCTATATTTAATTTAATAATGGTATTGTTAAGTTCTTTCCAAAAAAGCGATATTCCTTCTTCTTCGTTATAGACTGAGACAACAATGCTTAAACTATTTAGAGATAATTTGTTCATTTTTATGTAATCATAAATTGTTAATTGAGCTTAAATATTTCTTAGCTACACCCATTCTTTTATACAGTACATCCAAAATCGATAGAAGTTAAAGCTTTTATTTAGACCAAAGTTAGCACTTTTAACGTTCTTGAAAAAAATAGTTTAAAAAAGACGTTATCTCTTATACTGTATTAATATGCACATGATTTATTAATAAAAAGGCTTATCTATTCTCGGGTATCTGTAAATAGTAGTGTCAAAAATAGATAAATGATACGAAGTTAATATTATGATTATTTTTGGAGATTTTTGATTCATTACTAAAACCACAAGATTGCAGATGCCTATTGATAAGCTTTTAAATTTTCGCCTTGATTTCTGGGTTTCCATATTGTTATCCTTAATTATTGGAGCGGTTATTTTTACATTTTTCTTTGATTTACAAATACTAGACCCAACCTACATTCAATGGTTAAAAGATGGAGACAGAATGCAGCATTATGTGGGGAGCTATACATTTAGAGCAGACAGCTGGCATTTTCCCATAACGAAAACGACATTGTTAGCTTATCCAGAAGGAGCTTCAATAATTTATACAGATTCAAACCCCTTATTGTCAATTATTTTTAAATTATTAAGACCAGTTTTCCCCCCAGAAAATCAATTTTTTGGAATTTGGTTTATGTTGTGTTGGATTTTACAAAGTGTATTTGGGTTTTTAATAATGAATAAACTCACTAAAAACAAGGTTTATGCTTTGCTGTCTGCTGTTTTAATTTGTTTATTACCAGCGATGTTTCATAGAATAATGCACACCAACCTAATTGCATTTTGGTTAATTCTCTGGGCTATTTATATTTTTATTTTAGATGATGAAAAACATTTTAAAAAAGAAGTTCTCTTCTTTTTGGTGTTTGCAGTTGCTGCGTTAATTCATGGGTACTTATGTATTATGACCATTTTTATAGGGGGTACTTGGTTTTTAAAAGAAGGCATTTTTTATATTAAAAAGAAAGATTTTAAAACATTAGGGATGTATGCTTTTAGAGTAATAATGCTAGGAATAATATTTATCCTAACCCTTTGGGTTTTTGGTTTCTTTTTACAACACCCCAAATGGAGATGGAGACATGGGTTATGGCAACTTTTCAATGAATTTATTAGCTCCCTTTGATGCTCGTGGCGATTGGTGTTCAACCATTATGCCTGGGCTAGAATATAATGGGTTTCAAGTAGTTGAAGGGTTTCAGTATTTAGGTTTGGGAATTATTGTGTTGTATGCCATTATTTCATTGTTGATTGTAAGAAAAGAGATAACGAATAAAATATTTTTAATTGCAGCTCTTGTCCCTTTTCTTATAGGAGGAGCTGTTTTTTATAAGTTTGAACATGTTTCATTTTATCAGATAGTGCTATTAATAGGGGCTGTTTTCTTTTCTGTTCTCATGATATTTGCTTTTAGTCATAAAACCAGCAAAAAATATTTATGGCTTTTTGTTCCTGCTTTTGTTTGTATTGTTTTAGCCCTCTCACATAATGTTTACTTAGGCAGTACCAGAATATTACGATATTCTATTTTTGAAGAAGGGTTGGGGTTTAGTTTGTTCCAAACAATAAGAGCCTCGGGGCGGTTATTTTGGGTAGCAAGTTTAATATTTTTAGTGCTGGGGATGTACTACCTTTTTATCTTTTTTAAATCTAAATCAAATGCACTATTTATATTGATATTATGTGTAATTATTCAATCTTACGATGTAATAAATTTACGAGGATATATCAAAAATATGAATAGTAATGTTCATGCATCAAAGCAAGAAATAATTCCCGAGCGAATTAGAAACATGGTTCTTAATTCAAAAAAAGTCGATTTTTTAAATACGGGAGATTATCAAATTTCATTTCTTGCTGTAAAAAACAAAATACCCGTAAATTCGTTTTTTATGGCTCATGGAAGTGGAATATTAACAAAACAGAAGTTGGCTAGAAAAAAAGAAGGATTTGAAAAAGGGACAACGCTTTTAAATGATAGCACTATTTATTTTGTTAAAGTAGAAAACGATTGGAACTTCCCTTTACAACAAGACTTACGATATTATAAATGCACTAAAAAGCTTATGGCTATTACAACTCCGGATTTTATTGGAATTGATAATAATGGACCTATAATTACTAAAATTAAGAGCAGCTTAAACGATGTATTAAAAGCTGTAGATGAAAATAAGTTAGTGATAATAGCAGTAAAAGATGAGGCATCAACAAAATTACCTGCATTTTTTTCTAATAAACTAGATTTATATTATGGCTCACATCTTTCAGCGTTACAGTTTCGAGAGTCTTATATTGCTGTTTTTTCACACGGGAAATTAATACATGAACTTTTTGATATGAAAAAAGCAATACATTTTAACACCAGATTAAATGGAAACGAAATAGAAATAATAAGTGGCTCAAGAGAAGAAAATATAGCATCCATTAAAATTAATGGAATAGAGTATTCGCAAAACAAAAGAGGGCTGAATATAGTTACTTTAGACTCACTAGATAGACACAACACTCTTTACTTCGACACTTATGGTGTGGAATATAAAAGATAATTCAAATATG
>JAESUI010000038.1 GCA_016763135.1 Flavobacteriales bacterium | reverse complement strand
AAGAAAATTATCTTCTGGAATTTATTTCATAGAGTTTAGTGCTGATAACAACATTAAAATTCAAAAATTAATAGTTCAATAATTCAATACGATTTAGTTAATCAATAAAAAAGTCCTTGAGGAAACTCAAGGACTTTTTTTTATGTTGATTGATTTATCAAGGATGATTTATCAAGGATGATTTTTATTGATTTCATCTTGTAATTTCCTCATTGTTTCTTGCTCTTTTTTAAGTGAATTTTTTCTAAAATCTTCAAATTCAGTTTCTAATTTATTTAAGTCATTTTTAGTTCGCTTGGTAGTTGTATTGCTACTTTTAAATCGAGTAATAAAAAATAATAATGCTATTAGTAATACAATAATAATACCCCACACAATAGTATTATATAATGATTTACTTAATAGCGTACCCAAAAATGAAATACTGTCTACCTCTTTAGAGATAGTTTCAACATCAAATTTTAATGAACTTACTTCATTTTCTAAACTGCTAATAGTGGATTCGATTTGAGAAATTGATTTGTTAGCTTTAATTAAATCTGTTCGAATCGCTTTAATAGAATCTAGCGTATGAGCTTTAACCTTTAGAATAGATGTTTTTCTAATCAATTGAAAATCTCTAAATTTTGAAGATTTAGTAATGATATAATCAAATTGCTGTTCAATAGTTCCAGCATCTAATTCTTGCTGGGTAATTTTGTTGTTGTTATTTTTTTGACCAACAATAGATGATGAAAAAAGGATTAAAAAAACAAAAGGTATAGGAATGAATTTTTTCATGGTAATTATTTTTTTCTCATAAATATTTGAATAGGAACTCCTTTAAAATCAAAATTCTCTCTCAATTTATTTTCTAAAAAACGTTTATAAGGCTCTTTAATATATTGTGGTAAATTACAAAAGAAGGCAAAAGATGGAGCATGAGTTGGTAGCTGAGTAACAAACTTGATTTTTATCCATTTCCCTTTAAGTGCAGGAGGAGGGTATTTATTTACTACTGCTAACATAGTTTCATTTAACTTAGAAGTAGGTATTTTTTTGCAACGGTTTTCATAAACCTTAACAACCTCTTCTAATGCCTTGTGTATTCTTTGTTTATTAAGAACAGAAGTAAATATAATTGGAACATCAGTAAATGGAGCAATTTTTTGTTTAATATCTTGCTCAAAAGCTTTCATGGTATTGGTTTCTTTTTCAACCAAGTCCCACTTGTTTACTAAAATAACAACCCCTTTTTTATTTTTAATGGCTAGGTTAAAGATATTCATGTCTTGAGCCATCATTCCATCTAATGCTTCAATAAGTAATAAGCAAACATCAGAATTTTCAATTGCCCTAACTGCTCGCATTACGGAATAAAACTCAATGTCTTCGCTTACTTTTCCTTTCTTTCTTAGCCCAGCTGTATCTATTAGTTTTAAATCAAAACCAAAAGCATTATAATGCGTTGTAATCGAATCTCTTGTTGTTCCTGCAATATTGGTAACAATGTTTCTTTCTTCGCCAATTAAAGCATTCAATAAAGAAGATTTTCCAACATTAGGTCTTCCTACAATTGCAAGTCTTGGTATTCCATCGTCATCATCATCTTCAGGAATGTCTTTTAAATTATTAACTACTTCATCTAATAATTCTCCTGTACCACTTCCGTTAATAGAAGAGATACTAAAGATATCATCAGCAATACCCAATCCATAAAACACACTTGAATCAGGAACTCTCAAATTATTATCTACTTTGTTTGAAACTAAGATTACTTTTTTATTAGCTCGTCTTAATAGATTTGCTACAGATTGATCTAAGTCAGTTATTCCAATTGTAACATCAACCACAAAAATTATGAGGTCACATTCTTCAATAGAAATAATAACTTGTTTTCTGATTTCATCTTCAAAAATATCATCAGAACCTTTAATATACCCACCGGTATCAATTAGGGTAAATTCCTTACCATTCCAATCTACTTTTCCATAATGTCTATCACGAGTAACTCCGCTTGCTTCATCAACAATGGCGCTACGAGATTCTGTCAACCTATTAAATAGAGTTGATTTCCCAACATTTGGTCTTCCTACTATTGCTACTATATTTCCCATATAAGGCGGCTAAATTACCTAAAACTATCTGTTTAGGTATCCAAAACGTTTTAATTGTGTTTC
Organism: Flavobacteriales bacterium; assembly: GCA_016763135.1. Lineage (GTDB taxonomy): Bacteria > Bacteroidota > Bacteroidia > Flavobacteriales_E > Vicingaceae. Next base: position 860 of record JAESUI010000038.1, on the reverse strand, counting down.
ATTATTTCGCCAATCTTTATTCACCTTGACATAAAGCTCAAGAAAAACTTTTTTATCAAAGAACTTTTCCATGTCTAAACGAGCCTCAGTACCTACTCTTTTCAGGCTTTTGCCTTGATGACCAATAATAATTCCTTTTTGAGAATCTCTTATAACCATTATGATGGCACGGATTCGTATAATTCTTTTATCCTCTTTAAATTCTTCTACTTCCACTTCACAAGAGTAGGGGATTTCTTTTTTATAGTGTATCAGTATTTTTTCCCTAATAATTTCTGATACAAAAAACTTTTCAGGTTTATCAGTTAATGTGTCTTTATCATAAAAAGGAGGAGATTCAGGTAGTGCGGCTTTAATTTCCATGATTACCTGACCTACATTGAAATTGTGTAGGGCAGAAATAGGAAATACTTTTGCATTAGGTACTTGTTCACTCCAATAAGTCACTTTTTCTTCTAAAAAATCTTGTTCTACCTCATCAATTTTATTAATGAGTAAAATAATTGGAGTATCTATTTTTTGAAGTTTTTCAAGAATGCTTTTATCTTTAAATTCCTTTTCATGTACTTCAACCATCACTAAAAGAACATCAGCATCAGATAAAGCAGAATTTACAAAGTTCATCATTCCTTCATGCATTTTGTATGCTGGATCAATAATACCAGGGGTGTCAGAAAAAATAATCTGATAATTTTCATCGTTTACGATGCCCAGAATTCGATGTCGAGTAGTCTGTGCTTTAGACGTAATTATGGATAAACGTTCTCCAACCAACACATTCATTAGTGTTGATTTACCCACATTTGGGGAGCCAATAATATTTACAAAAACCTGCTTTATGCATTATTTTCATTTCTTTT
>JAESUI010000037.1 GCA_016763135.1 Flavobacteriales bacterium | reverse complement strand
TTGGTTGCAAAAAAGCAGTTTGTTTAATTGTTTTTAATGAATCAAAAGGCAAGCCTTTTTCTAGTAAACTAATAACCTCTCTTAAAGGCTGTTCTCCCATTCCGTAGATTAATAAATCTGCTTTAGAAGATTCTAAAATGCTAGGTCTTAGTTTATCCGACCAGTAATCATAGTGAGTCACTCGTCTTAAAGAAGCTTCAATTCCGCCAATAACAACAGGAACTTCTGGAAATAAATCTTTTAGGATGTTAGTGTAAACTGTGGTAGCATAATCTGGTCTAAAACCTTTCTGTCCTCCGGGGGTGTATGCGTCTTCAGATCTTAATCTTTTGTTGGCAGTATAATGATTTATCATTGTGTCCATACAACCAGCAGTTACACCAAAAAATAATTTAGGGATTCCAAGTTTCTTGAAATCCCTTAAATCATCTTTCCAGTTGGGTTGTGGAACAATTGCTATTCTCAACCCCATATTTTCTATTATTCTTCCAACTACTGCACTTCCAAATGCTGGGTGATCTACATAAGCATCTCCACTAAAAAGAATTACATCTAATTCATCCCATCCCCTCTGCTCAACTTCTTTTTTTGTAGTTGGAAGCCAATCTGTTATCTTATGTGTACCCTTGTCCATTTCGACAAAGATACACAAAGATAATCTTCAATTTATTTGGCGGCTAATTCGTTAACTACCGTCTGAATTGTTAGGGCCAGGTTGTTGGAATCTTCTGTATTTATTCTGTCATCAGTAATCTGAGCCATAATGAATACATCAAATATTTCACTTTCGATAAACTGCTTACGAGCAGCTATAACTTCTTCAAAAGTTTCATATTTTCCGATTGAATAAAGGTTGTTGTCTACGCTAATTTCTATTACTTGTTCGTCTCCTATCTCTTCTAAGATTAAATCTACAGTTTCAATAGAAGTTACAGGAATTGCTAAAGAGTAGTAGTGTTTTAGTCCTGATTCTTGAACTTGTAATAAGTAGTTTACTTCTTGTGTTGTAATTGTTTTAGCTACTTTTTTTCCTGCTTTTTTCTTTTTTAAAAATTGCTCTTTGTATTGAAGAGAAATGGCTTCTGTTAAAGGAATTAATATATGGTTATTGTAAGCTAAAATATTTATATCAGCACATCCTACATTCGTTAAAAGTGTTTTAATTGAATCTACTTTTTTATAAGATGTATATTTTCCAAATTGGTATTCTAATGATCCTTTTGTCATTACTTTTCTCAAGTAATGGTATTCTGTTATTACTTCTTTTGATTTTTTAATGTCGGCACTTTTAACAGTTAATTGGTAAACTATGCCTTTAGGAATAGCTGTATTATTAGCTTTTAAGTTAATGTTAAATAAAATAATTGCGAATATTGTGATGTAAGTATATATAGTTTTCATAGTTTCTAGGTTTTAAGTTTAACGAATATTATTGCCTGCGAAATTCAAGTAGAATTTCTTTTTAATCTTTGTTCTAATGAATAAATTCAAACTAGTTTGGGAGCCCTGTATAATGATACCTAAGTTAGTAAATTTAAGTTACATAGTTTTGAGTAAATTATAAAAAACAATAGTATATATTGTATTAATGTAAATACTCAATATATAAAACTTACACTTCTTTTAATTAAAGAATAATAAATTGACTCTAATGAGCCTTGATTTGTTTACTAAAACAATACGTTCTTTGTACATTAAATATTTCTCTTCCTTTTCCAATATCAATTTATTAGAGCCTTTCTATTTGCTCATCTCCAATTGCATGATATAGAAAACTTACTAAGTAAAGCATCTGATCTCGTCCTTTTTTTTGTCCATACTTAGAGGTTAAGTAAATAATTCCAAAGAGTAAAGCAGCGGCCGGAAAAGCCCAAATGAGAATAGTTTCTTTACCTAAATTCCATTTCACTAAGCCATACATCCCTCCAAAGAATGCTAAAACACCAATTCCAATATAAAAAAACATCAACATCATCCATACTGTTTGTCGTGGACCAATAAGACATCTTACACTTGTTTTATTTTCATCTTCAAAATCCTTTTCTACTACTATCTCCATAGTAGGAGACCAATAATGCTGCTTTGAATTTTCTATTCCAAGAAAAAAATGATTTCCTTTTACGATTCCTATTACTTCAGTCTGTTGAGGTAAAGCTGAAGTAATTTTTTTTATAATATAACCTTTGTCATAAACAGATATAAGTTTAAATCGAGGTCTAATCTCAATATTGTCTTTATTATGACTGTTGATTAACATGGTTTATTTTTTTTCGGACAACAATTTTAGGGCTTCTAAATTTTCTAAGTAAATATCTTTATTATCCAATTTTATTAAATTTTTTGATGCTAAATTTGATAGTGTTCTAATTGCATTTGAAATGTCCATGTCAGATAAATCTGCTATTTCTTTTCGAGAAAGTTTTACCAGCAATTTATTTTCTTCATCAACTCCAAAGAAATCTTTTAATAGTAATAATAGATAAGACATTTTTGACCCCATGTTTTTACTACTATAAATCAAAAATTTGTTTGTACTCTTATCTAAGAGTTGATTTAGGTATTCAATTATTTTAAGAGAGAGTTTAGGGTTTTTCTCCACTACCTTAAAAAAATCATCTTTATGAATGGAGCATACTTGAGAATTTTCAATTGCAATAGCAGAATAATCATACTCTGATTTAGATATTAAACTTTGAAATCCTAAAGATTCAACAGGTTTTTTTAAATCAATAATTTTAGTTTTACCTTCTTTAATTTGTTTTACAATTTTTACTTTTCCACTACTTAGGCATAAGTAATTGCCTGGAACAGATCCTTCTTTGAAAATTGTTTCTCCTTTTTCGTAAAAGATAGGATGTCTCCGGCTTTCTAAAATCTCAAGTTCTTCAAAACTGAGTTCATCCAAAAGAGAATCTCTTTTAACCAAACAATTCATGCATGTGCGTTTTCTATCCATTTGACGGTAATGATACTAAGAAATACAATCTTAGCATGTGACGAAAAACATGTTCTAAAACATATTTTAAGCAAATGGGAGGTGCTAAAAGTATTAAATTTGCAGAATAATGTTAAAGAATAAAGACTAAGAATGAGCAAATCTGTATGTTATCATTGTGGAGAAGATTGTCTTGAAGACGAAGCTATTTATGATGAAAAATCTTTTTGCTGCTCAGGTTGCCAAGTTGTATATGAAATACTAAAGGATAATGACTTGTGTAATTACTACAATATTGAAAATACACCAGGAATATCTCCTCCCAAAGATCTAAATGTTAAATATGAATATTTAGAAAATACTGATATCGTTGAGAAATTAATCAGTTTTAGGGATGAAAAAATTAGTGTTGTTAGCTTTTTTCTACCAAAAATTCATTGTAGTTCTTGCATCTGGTTGCTTGAAAATCTTTTTAAACTTAATAAATCAATCAATTCCTCTAGGGTGAATTTCTTAAAAAAGGAAATTCAATTAACCTTCAATCATCACGAAATTTCTTTAAGGGGATTAGTTGAATTGCTTAGTTCTTTAGGATACTCTCCAGAAATAAATTTGGATAAAGCAGAAGGTAAAAGAAAGAAAGTTGAAAAGAGTCTGATTTATAAAATTGGAATTGCTGGGTTTTGCTTTGGCAATATTATGCTCATTAGTTTGCCAGAATATTTTGGTTTAGATAGTATTAAAGAGTCTAATTTTTCCAATTTTTTCGGGTATTTAAGCATCGCACTTTCATTTCCAGTGATGTTCTATAGTGCAAAAGATTATTTTATTTCTGCTTTTATTGGTTTAAAACAAAAAAATATAAATATAGATGTTCCTATTTCTTTAGGCGTATTAGCATTGTTCTTAAGAAGTCTATATGAAATCATTTTATCTTTAGGTGGCGGGTATATGGATTCATTATCTGGATTAGTTTTTTTCTTACTGCTTGGTAAAGCATTTCAGCAAATAACATACAATACGCTTTCGTTTGAGAGAGACTATAAGTCATACTTTCCAATTGCAGTAATCCGAATAAATGATGATAAAAGTGAAGAATCAATCAGTGTTGTTGATGTTAATGTAGGAGATCTTTTATTAATTAAAAACAATGAAATAATTCCGGTTGATGCAGTTTTAGATAAAGGTACTGCTAATATTGACAACAGTTTTGTTACTGGAGAATCAAATGCTTCTGTTAAAAAAAGTGGTGAAAAGATTTATGCTGGCGGAAAACAAGTTGGTGGAATAATTTATGTTAGAGCTGCTAAAAAATTGTCCCAATCTTACCTTACTCAGTTATGGAATAATGATGCATTTACAAAACATCAAGAAAATAAATTTGAAGGTATAACGAATAGCATTAGTAAGTATTTTACCATTATTATATTATTGATAGCCTTTGGGAGTGGCTTGTATTGGTTTCAAAAAGATTTTAAAATTGCTTTAAACGCTTTTACTGCTGTTTTAATTATTGCTTGTCCGTGTGCATTAGCACTTTCTGCTCCTTTTACATTTGGCAACGTATTACGTATTCTTGGGCGAGATAAATTCTTTTTAAAAAGTGCAACAGTCATTGAAGGTATTGCTAAAACCGATACTATAATATTTGATAAAACAGGTACAATCACTCAATCATCTGATAGTAACATAACCTACAAAGGGAAAGGCCTTGATGAAAATCAAAAAAATGCTTTATATTCTTTATTAAGACAATCTTCTCATCCTTTAAGCAAACTAGTTTTCAATACATTTAAAACAGAAAAACAGGTAGAGGTTTCTGAATTTAATGAAATAGTTGGTAACGGTATTAAGGGGATAATTAATGGGTTATTATTTAAAGTGGGATCTTATGAATTTACTAAAACTGAGTTAGAACAAGAAACAAATTTTGCTACTAAAGTTCATATAAATATTGATGGTAATTATATTGGCTATTATCAAATTGAAAACAAATATCGTAAAGGGTTGAAATCTATTATAGTTAAGCTCAGAAAATGGTATAGTTTTAATTTGGTTACTGGAGATAATGAGAATGAAAAAGAGAACCTAACATATTATTTTAACGACCAAGATAAGCTGTATTTTAACCAGTCCCCTAAGCAAAAACTAGATTATGTTAGGAAATTACAAGAAGGGAATAAGAATGTATTAATGATAGGAGATGGGTTAAATGACTCTGGGGCGCTCAAACAAAGTAATGTTGGAATTTCTGTTTCAGAAGATGTAAATACCTTTTCTCCAGCATGTGATGCTATATTAGATGCATCATCATTTGAGAAGCTGCCTACCTATATTAGGTTTTGTAGGCAAAGTATAAGGGTAGTTATTTTTAGTTTTATAATTTCTTTTTTATATAACATAGTAGGGTTGTACTTTGGTGTTACTGGAGCACTTTCTCCAGTTATAGCAGCTATATTAATGCCATTAAGTTCAATAACAGTTGTTGTTTTTGTAACCATAACCACAAATATTTTAGCACTACAACACAAATTAAGATAATTCTTGTTTTTTTTCAAAACCTAACTATTTGTTTTTTAATAGTTTGAGGAGAGAATGTTAAATAACATTTTATTTTATGTTGTAAATCATATTTTCATTTTTATACCTCTATAAATTTGCACTTTACAATTAGCAAATGGAAGTCTTATTTATATTAATAATAATCAGTTTAGTAGTTGCTGGGGGTTTTTTACTGGCTTTCATTTTTTCGGTTAAAAATGGACAATATGATGATACTTACACCCCTTCTGTAAGGATGCTTTTTGATGATGAATTAACAACTAAAGAAGAAAATTCTAATTATAAAAAATCTAACTAAAAGAAAGAAAATGTCAGGACAACTTGAAAAATTTTATTATGACAACAAAATCGTAAAGATGTTTGCTTATGCCACTATTTTCTGGGGTGTAATAGGAATGTTGGTAGGTTTGTTAGTCGCATTTCAAATCTATATTCCAGCAATGAATTTTAATTTAGAGTATACCACTTTTGGAAGAACACGACCATTACATACCAATGCAGTAATTTTTGCTTTTGTTGGAAATGGAATTTTTACGGGGGTCTATTATTCACTTCAACGTTTATTGAAAACAAGAATGTGGAGCGATAAATTAAGCATGATTAATTTCTGGGGATGGCAATCAATTATTGTTGCTGCTGCTGTTACTCTCCTAATGGGTTTTACGACTAGTAAAGAATATGCCGAATTAGAATGGCCAATTGATATAGCTATAACTATTATTTGGGTAGTTTTTGGTTGGAATATGTTTGCTACTATCTTGAAAAGAAGAGAAAGACATTTGTACGTAGCTATTTGGTTTTACATTGCAACATTTGTTACCGTAGCTGTTTTACATATTGTAAACTCTTTAGCATTACCGGTAAGTTTTATGAAAAGTTACCCAATTTATGCGGGCGTACAAGATGCATTAGTGCAGTGGTGGTATGGGCATAATGCCGTAGCATTTTTCTTAACTACACCTTATTTGGGGCTAATGTATTACTTTGTACCTAAGGCAGTTAAACGACCAGTTTATTCTTACAAACTATCCATTATTCACTTTTGGGCATTAATCTTTTTATACATTTGGGCAGGCCCTCACCATTTATTATACACCTCTTTACCAGGTTGGGTTCAAACATTAGGAGTTGTTTTCTCTATTATGCTAATTGCTCCATCTTGGGGTGGTATGATAAACGGATTACTGACTATGCGTGGTGCTTGGGATAGAGTTAGAGACAGCGCGGTATTAAAATTCTTTGTGGTTGCAATTACTGCTTATGGTATGGCAACTTTTGAAGGGCCATTATTGTCTTTAAAAAGTGTAAATGCAATTAGCCATTATACAGATTGGACTATAGCTCACGTTCATATTGGAGCTTTAGGTTGGAATGGGTTTTTAACCTTTGGTATGATATACTGGTTAATTCCTAGAATGTTTAAGACTAAACTGTATTCTGAGAAATTAGCCAATGCACATTTTTGGATAGGTACAATCGGTATATTATTTTATGCAATTCCGTTGTATTGGGCAGGATTTACACAATACCTAATGTGGCAAGAATTTACTGTTGATGGTTTTCCTGCTTATCCTAATTTCTTAGAAACAGTAAAAGAAATTGTACCAATGTATGCCATGAGGAGTTTTGGAGGAGTATTGTATTTTACTGGAACGATATTATTTGTTATAAATATATGGAAAACAGTAAAAGCTGGTTCATTTACGGCTAATGAAGCAGCAGAGGCTCCTGCATTAGAAAAATCTTATACAGCAAGGGCAGGTGATCACTGGCACAGAGCTATTGAAAGAAAGCCTATTCGTTTATTAATCTTTGCATTAGTGGTTATCTTAATCGGTGGGGCAGTAGAAATGGTGCCTACGTTTTTGGTAAAATCTAATATTCCTACGATAGAGGCTGTGAAACCATACACCCCTTTAGAGTTACAAGGAAGGGACATTTATATTAAAGAAGGGTGTAATAATTGTCATTCTCAAATGATACGACCATTTAGACATGAAACTGAAAGATATGGTGATTACACTAAATCTGGAGAAACAGTTTATAACCATCCACATTTGTGGGGATCTAAAAGAACTGGACCAGATTTGGCTCGTGAAGGGTCTAAGAAATTAAGGAAACCACATTCTTGGCATTATAATCATATGTATGATCCTACGAGTACATCTCCAGGTTCTATTATGCCTCGTTATCCTTGGTTGCTTTCTAAAACAATAGATAATCGAAGCACAACAACTAAAATGGCTGTTATGCAAAAGCTAGGAGTTCCTTATACCGATGCTGAAATTAAATCTGGTAAAACTGATTTAGAAATTCAAGCGGAAGAAATTACGGCTAAATTAAAAGAAGAAGGTGTTAAAGAAGCCGATGCAAGTAAAGAGATTATAGCATTAATAGCTTATTTACAACGTTTAGGAACTGATGTTGAAAAAACTGAGAAATAACATGTTAAAATTTGTAAAACATACAATGGAAACGATAGATGGAATAGCAATATTCCCTATCATATCTTTTATAATCTTTTTTGGGTTTTTTGTAGGCTTGCTTATCTGGGTATTTCGTACCGATAAGAGTTACATTAACTACATAGAACAATTACCTTTTAAAGAAGATAAATAAAATCATTAAAACTAACAGTAGAATGAGCGAGGATAAAAAATTAAAAGATGAGATATTAGGTGAAGATCTTTTGGACCATAACTACGATGGAATAATGGAATTGGATAATGAGTTGCCACCATGGTGGTTATATATGTTTTATGGTACTATTATAGCTGCAATAATGTACAGTATAGCATTTTTTGGAATGGGTAAATTCAATCAGATGGATGAATATGCTGAAGAAATAGAAACTGCAGCGGCTACGAAAGCTATTTTTGATGAAAATTTTGGTGGGAGCTCTATTAATGCTAGTACTGCAGTATTGGTTACAGAGGAAGATAAATTAGCTGATGGAAAAGAAATTTACACTAAAAACTGTGTTGCCTGTCATGCTGTTAATGGTGGTGGAGGTGTTGGTCCAAACTTAACTGATGACTACTCTATACATGGAAACTCAATTAACGACTTATTTAAAACGATTAAGTTTGGTATTCCAGAAAAAGGGATGATACCCTGGGAAAGTCAATTAAATCCAGAGCAAATGCAAAATGTAGCAAGCTATATTTTAACTGAGTTTAAAAATAAAAATGTTGAAGGAGGAAAAGAAGCTCAAGGAGATAAATTATAATCATTCTAAAACCCTATTCCCAGATGTTTAGTTTCTACTTCCATATAAATATATATGCGGGGACTAATTTTAACAACATCAAATAGCAATAGATTTATGGAAAATAATCACAAGAGAGGTAAAGAAGAGGCTTTTAGAGATACTATAAGCACTGTTGATGAGGAGGGCAAGAGAAAATGGTTGTATCCAAAAAAACCAGTAGGGAAATACACCAATTATCGAACATATTTAAGTTATGTTCTGTTATTAATGCTCTTCGGTACTCCATGGGTTAAAATAGGTGGAGAACCGCTATTGATGATTAATGTGGTTACAAGGAAATTTGTTTTGTTTGGACAAGTTTTTTGGCCCCAAGATTTTTATTTGTTTGGTCTCATCATGGTTACATTAGTAATCTTTGTTGTTCTATTTACTACGGTATATGGAAGAGTTTTTTGTGGGTGGTTATGTCCTCAAACTATTTTTATGGAAATGGTTTATCGTAAAATTGAGTATTGGATAGATGGAGATCATAAACAACAAGAAAGGTTAACAAAACAAAAATGGGATGCCGAAAAAATAAGGAAACGTATTTTTAAATACACTATTTTTTACCTTATTGCATTAGCCATTTCCCACACTTTTTTGGCTTACATAATTGGCTCTGACGGGTTAATTGAAATTCAAACATCTCCAATGCAAGAGCATTTGGGAGGGTTTTTAACCATTATTGGTTTTAGCTGGGTTTTCTTTTTTGTTTATGCATGGTTTAGAGAGCAAGTTTGTTTAATTGTATGCCCTTATGGTAGATTACAAGGTGTAATGTTGGATAGAAATTCTTTAGTTGTTGCCTATGATTATATTAGAGGAGAAAGAAAAGAAGGAAGAGCTAAATTTAGGAAAAATGAAAATCGTAAAGAACTTGGTAAAGGAGATTGTATTGATTGTAACCAATGTGTAGATGTTTGCCCAACAGGGATAGATATTAGAAATGGTACTCAGCTAGAATGTATTAACTGTACTGCCTGTATGGATGCTTGTGATTTTATAATGTTGAAAACAAACCAAGATCAAGGGCTTATTCGTTTAGATTCTGAAAATGCAATTGCAGATAAAACCAAGAAAAGAACTACAATAAGAACAAAGGCTTATAGTGCAATTTTATTATTGTTAGTTGTCTTTATTGTTTACCTATTTACCTTAAGAGGAAATATGGAAACTACAATTTTAAGAACTCCAGGAATGTTATTTCAAGAACAAGAAGGAGGGTTTATTACTAATCTATATAACGTTAAAGTGATAAATAAATCAAACAAAGAATTGCATTTAACCTTTGAAATAATTGATGGAAAAGGGACTATAGAAATGGTTGGAGGAGAAGTTCTTTCTGTAGAAAAAGGGAAAAGTGGCCAACAGGCATTTTTCATTAAAATTCATCAGGATGATTTAAAAATTAAGAAAACACCAATTGTAATTGGGGTGTATAAAGATGGTGAACTGATGGAGAAAAATAAAACAAATTTTTTAGGGCCAAATAAATAATTTTTAAAAGGAATTAATAAAAATCTTTACATTAGATTATTAAAACTATTTACACATGAAAATTAACTGGGGTACAGGAGCATTTATATTTTTTGGGGGCTTTGTTGTGTTTATGCTAAGCTTAGTTTATCTAAGTACTCAGCAACGTAATGAGCTAGTTACTGAAGATTATTATGAGAAGGAATTAGATTTTAAAGAAATTTTAAAGAAAAAAGAAAGGACGAATTTATTGTCAGAACAACTTGAGTGGAAAATTGAAAATAACGAGTTTATAGTCTCTTTCCCTAAAGACGTTGGCTCAAATATTTCAGGAACAATAATTTTCTTTAAACCCTCTAGTCAAAAAGATGATAAAGAAATTCCTTTTCAAATTAATTCAAATATTTATCGAATTAACATCAAAGATTATTCTAAAGGAATGTATAAAATAAAAATTGATTGGAAGGTTAACAATACAGAATACTACGATGACGATCAGATTATAATTCCCTAATTTTATTGAATGGAACTTTTTGTTACAGCAGTTACAATTGGCTTAGTTGGAAGTTTTCATTGTATTGGAATGTGTGGTCCAATTGCTTTCGCATTACCAATTAAATCAAACACTTTATATCATAGAATAATAAGTGGCGTTCTTTATAATTCAGGAAGATTAACCACTTATATTTTATTTGGATTATTATTTGGAATAATTGGACAAGGAATTAGTACGGCATCTACACAACAAACAATCTCCATTATATTGGGAGTTATTTTTATTCTTTCAGTTATTATACCTAAATCAATCATCAATAAAATAAGCCCTACAAATACAATTGGTTTTTACATTTCTAAAGTTAAAAATGGCTTAGGTAAGTTGTTAAAATCTTCCTCAACCTCTAATCTTCTTTTAATAGGTTTATTAAATGGCTTATTACCATGCGGGTTAGTTTATGCGGCTATTGGTGGGTCCATTGCAACGGGGAATACTACTGATGGAGCATTATTTATGCTAGCATTTGGATTAGGAACATTACCTATGATGTTTTCTGCGGTATTATTATCTAACTTCATTAGCCTCAAATTTAGAAATCGAATTAGAAAAGTAATTCCTGTTTTTATAGTTCTGTTGGGCTGTCTTTTTATAGTAAGAGGCTTAAATCTAAACATCCCGTACTTGAGTCCTAAAATAAATGTAGAACGCCCGTTTATTCAAGATTGTGCAAATTAGTTTTAGCAAGGTTAGTAGAGGTGTCTCTGTAATAAAATTACCCCAAAATGAACTCCGAAAATAGACTGCCTATTTAAGTAATGCCAACTGTTGATTCAAAAAACTCTCTTCTACAGGTTTTAAGATTATAGTAGGAATCTCAGAGCTACTTATATTAATAGAACTATTAAAAAAATAAGCCTGTTTATCTATAAATGATACTGCAACAAGGGTAGCTTGTTTGTTTTTGGGAACAGAGCCAAAATTTACTTGTTGGTTATACAGTTTACCTTTCATTACTCCACGAACATCTTTAAATACTAAATAATATTCTGCAATTGTTTTTTGATCGGCAGCAACAATGAAGGGCGTCATGGGTTCATTGTAGAACTTATCACAATTGATATAGCCCAAGTTATAAATTTTTAGTTTGCTGTCCATCTTGTTTTTAGTTACTTGCTTAATTTCTTCTTCCTTTCGTTTTTGTTCTTTTTCTTCTTTTCGTTTTTGTAAATGAGCTTCCCATTCTTCTTTCGAATGAAAAACTTGTTCGGAGCGGATAGTTTTGTCAGCATTATAAATGGTTTCCGTCATTTGCCAACTTTTTTTAATTGATGAGGATCTTTTTGCTCTTGGTAAAATCCAGTTTACTTGATTGGTGTAACGAGGGTCTTTCACGAAAACTTCCATTTCTGGATCGTCCTTCCCTATAGTGAAATCAATAGCGACTCCTATGCTTGGGTTAATCTTTACTTGTTTCTTTTTATTATTGTTTTCTGTTGCGTTTAAATAAATTGAGCCTCCTGTTTCTATGAGTTTTCCATTCGAAGAGGTTGGTAGTGCATTTTTGATGAGATCATCTAACGCATAAAATTCTTTCAACTCTACTTTTACTTTTTTTATACTTAGTAAACTTCCCGCTTAAAATAGAAGCTTAGTGCCTTCGTTTCCAATAATTATGGTATCCTTTTTTGGGTCAATAATAAAATATTGAGAAGGTTTTTCTGGAAATAGGTCTGATAGTAAATTCTTAGGTTTTGGAATATTGTAAGTCACATTGACACTTACACTTAATCCTTTGTATGAGGTCGGAAAGTTTCGTGGGATTCCAGTGACTTCAAAACCTAAGTTATTGACATATGCAGAGATCCATTCAGCTTGATCTTTTGCATTTCTAGGAAAATACAATCGATCATAATTGGTGTCATAGGTTAGGGGGAAGATGGAAACCGTTTTGTCAGGTTTGATCCAAGTTGAGATTTTTTTTAATTCTTTTTTTTGTTTTTCATTCAACTCAGTTTGTCCTTTTAGGAACATTAAGTTGTATCTAGTTTTTTGAGCCACTAAATGGCTTCCTAGAATTGTACATAGGAGAATAGTGATGAATTTTTTCATGTCTATTAGTGTTTAAAGTAAAAAGATAAGGTTCCTAATAGAACGAGAAATACGAAAGATTAGTATTTACAATTTATCTGTCTAGCTCCTTAGAAATTATTGGTAGTGAAATCGCAATTAAAAATAAACCCCACAAAATAGAGTCACTATTTATGAGGAGATCAATGATTCATTGGAGCTACAAATTTGAATTTCCAAGATTTTAACAAGAGAATAAATGAATTTATAACTACTTAAAATAAAACATTAATTTAGCCCTCTATGGAAGTAGTATTTCTTATTGGCACCATTCAAGCAGTATTTTTAGCTGCACTTGTTCTCATTAAAAAGAACAAGATGTTGGCGGATAAAATATTGGCTATTTGGTTACTATTTATGGGTCTTCATCTTTTTTCCTACTATATGAATGTTGTGGGAACTATTAGTGATTACCCAATTTTGGATGCCTTTTCGGTAAGTTTTCCGATGCTTGAAGGGGCATTTACATTTTTATATGTTAGTATAATTACAAGTAAAATTCAACGTTTAAAATGGAATTATTTAATTCACGTTTCTCATTATATCATATTTACAGGAATTATATTTCTTACAGTTTATGGAAGTGAAGCTTCACCAAGTGAGGTAATTTGCACACTTAAAAACGAATATACTTCTGTTATTTTTTGGACTGGCTTGTTTAACATTTATTTAGGCCCGGGATATATGATTGCAAGCTTATTATTGTTGAAAAAACATCAACGAAATATTGATAGAAATTTTTCTTATACGGAAGAGATCGATTTAAAATGGTTGAAATATGTATTGGGGATAATGATTCTCGTTTGGATTGTTGTGGTTGTCACAAATGTTTTAAATGACTATACCGATTTAATTACCGATAGAACAGGTGGTGACTTAATTTATGGGTCGGTTACTATTGCTATCTTTTTTTATGGTTTTTTTGGTATCAAACAACAAATTATCTACTCTGCTCCAAGTGTAGGCTCTATAAACGATTCTACTAAAAAAGTAAAAGAAACGCCAGTAAATCAATATCAGAAATCTGGTTTAAAGAAAGACGATGCCGAAAATTATTTGAAACAGTTAATGAATTACATGGAAGAAGAGACGCCATATTTGGATGGGAAATTATCCTTAAAGGAGGTGGCTTCGGCACTTGAGATTTCAACTAATCATTTATCCCAAGTAATTAATGAGAACTTAGAAAAAAACTTTTTTGACTTTATAAATGGTTACCGAGTTGATTTGGTAAAACAAAAAATGGATGACCCTTCCAATAAGAATTATACACTTTTAGCTTTAGCTTATGACTGTGGGTTTAACTCTAAAAGTAGCTTTAATTCTATCTTTAAAAAATATACTGGTCATACTCCAAGTCAATATTTAAATACCCATTAAATTTCTAATAAAAGGCCCAAACTAGAGGAGAATTAGCTTGTCCCTATTAATCTGGACTCCTTTTTTTGATATTTTTCTTACATACC
>JAESUI010000005.1 GCA_016763135.1 Flavobacteriales bacterium | reverse complement strand
CAAGAAACATCATTTTAATTTTTTTAATCATTTTTAACATAAATGGTTATTCACAGTTTTATTCTCAAGAGGATATTAATGAAGCAAAAGATATGGCTGCAATTTGCAATAGCTTTACTTTTTTAAACCTTTACAATTCAGATGCAGCTATTATTCCTAAAGGGTATAAGAAAACATTTACTTCAGGGATGTTTGGAATGGATAATAAGTATCAGGTTTATCAATCAGAAAAAAAGGCTGTAATTAGTTTTAGAGGATCAACAGCTAAAACAATAAGTTGGATGGAGAACATTTATTCGTCTATGGTTCCAGCTAAAGGAGAAATTATCATGAAGGACGATACTTTTTCATATCAATTTGCAACTGATACAAGTGCTGGTGTTCATGCTGGATATGCATTAGGGTTTGCTTTTTTAGCTAAAGATGTTATCCATCACATAAAGAGTTTAAATCATGACGGTATTTATGAGATTACAATTACTGGGCATAGTCAGGGTGGAGCATTGGCAATATTGTTAAGAGCTTATTTAGAACACTTGCCAAAAGGTGTAATTTCAGATAAAAATAGGTTTAAAACTTATGCTTTTGCAAACCCTAAAGTAGGTAATGCGGCATTTGTAAATGATTATATTGATAAATGTGAGAAGGGCACTAATTATAGTATTGTCAACGTAAAAGACTTTGTTCCAAAAATGCCTTTATCAGTAAACAATGATAAAAAAGTTAGTACAACTACAAGCTTTTCAAAACTAATGTTTGATAAATCATACACATTTAAAGATGCAGCAGGTGGGGCATTACTTAATATGTTTGGGGGTTCAATTCGTGGTTTAATGAGTCATGCTTCTAGTTCGGCATTTAAAAAAATTACGAAAAAAGTTGGAGGAGTGAAGATGCCAAAATATATTGATAACAATGATTATGCGGTTATGGGCAATAGGATTGAATTAAGAGAATTTGAATACCCGAAAATTTTAAAAGACCCGACTATACTTGAAAATGATAAGTTGATGGCTCATTATAAAAGAAAAGAAAATGGTGATTTTGAGGATGAATCATTATATAAAAGTGCACCAACATTATTTCAACATAAACCTTACAATTATTATGCTGCATTGCTCAAAAAATATGACCCAAAAGAGTATGATAGACTGAAAATTAAGATTCTTCCAGAAAATTTATAATTAATCTATCATTAGTTGATTATTATTAACCACACCATAAACTTTTCCAGTTAATTCTTTATCGATTAATGGTGTGTTTTTTGCTTTGGAAACAATCTCTTTTTCTTGTAAACTCCATTTAGTTTGGGGGTTAAACAGCGTTAAGTTGGCTTGTTCTCCTTCCTTTATTATAGGGTTCTCAATATTCAATATTTCTCTTGGAGCAGAAGTCGTTTTTGTGATGATTTCCTCAAGTGTTAGTTTGCTATTTAAACTTGAATTTGCAGCAGCAAAAGAAGTTTGGAGGTTTATCATTCCAAAGGCAGCATTATCAAATTCACATTGTTTATTTTCAATGTCTTCTGGAGTGTGATCTGAACAAATTACATCTATCGTTCCATCTTTTAAACCATTAACCAAAGCTTTGATGTCTTCTTTAGTTCTTAGTGGTGGAGTTACTTTGCAGTTGTTGTCAAAATTTAATAGTGAAGATTCATCTAGTAATAAGTGATATGAATTTACATCAGCAGTAATTCTCAGTCCATTTTTTTTGGCTTCCTTAATCAGTTGAACTGATTTTTTAGTACTGATGTTTGAGAGGTGAATTCTAGCGTTACAGTATTCTGCTAAGTAAATGTCTCTGTTTACCATTAGCTCTTCAGCTAAAGCTGGCATTCCTTTTAATCCTAATTGAGTACTTACAACACCTTCATTTATTTGTCCGCCATTACTTAACTCTTGGTTATTTGGGAAATCTATGATTAATCCGTTGAATGATTGGCTGTAAAGTAATGCTCTGTTTAGCAAGCTTGATTTTTCAATACTTTTTTTGTTGTCCGTAAAGGCTATTGCTCCAGCAGAATGCATATCGTACATTTCTGCAATTTCTTTTCCTTCACAATTGTGAGATAAACTTCCTGCAGGTAACGCATCTACAATATTGCCTTTTGTTTTATTGATGATGTACTCTATTCCACCTTTTGAAGAAGCTGTAGGGTTTGTATCAGGCATAACCATTACTCCTGTAAAACCACCTTTAGCGGCAGCTTTTAACCCTGAATTTAAATCTTCTTTATATTCATGTCCTGGGTCACAAAAATTAGCTCTCATATCAAACCAGCCAGTTGAAACATGCAGACCTTTAAAGTTTATTTCTTGAATCTTTTTAGGATTCTTTAAATCCTTTCCAATTTTACTAATAATCCCTTTTTCTATAAGGATATCGACAGTTTTTCCATTAAATTTAGAGTTGGTGTCGATTATTTTTGCTGATTTAATTAAAGCATTCATTGTTTGAAGATTTTTATTAAAACGATTTCAACCGCTAAAAAAAGCAAGGCTAAAATAATACAATATTTCCAATATTTTTCCCCAATATTTAAGTCACTGAGTGCAGTTTGAATAGTTCCATTGGTTAAATCAATGTATTGAGCATTAATAGAGCTTGAACTAATAATCTCATCAATTTCTGTTGAAGACAAGTAAGTTAATTCAGATTCAGAACGATTATAATTGTACGCTAACCCTATTTTAGTTTTGTCGTTTTCTAAGGTGTAATTATCAGCAATTTCAATCTCAGAATTAACAAATACCGTGGTGTTATTATTTGCATTTCTAACTCTCGGAATAATATCAATAGAGTTGTTTTTAATGTGGTAAACATTGTCTTTCTCTCCTCGGTTTAAATCAATGGTAGAATTACTTCCTATAATGTGGAACAGTGGGTAGTTTTTCTGACTAAGCAAAGCGATGTTGTAGAGTGTAGGTACAAATAGAGCATGATTCGTGAAGTTGCTATTTTCTTTATCTAAACTAACAGTGCTCAGGTAAATACTTCCTTTTCCTACTTTATATTCCGTTAAAAACGGATTGCCATCTTTAAGCGTTAAAATACTATTCTTAAAAGCGGTTGTTCCTTTCGAAATTAAATAGTGAGAAGATACTATTGGTAAGTTGAGGTTGCCTTTTGGCTTGCCATCAAACACATTTGCAAAAACAGGATGTTTTAAATTTATTTCTCTCACTTTATTTTTAGTGGTGTCTATTGTTGTAAAATAGTTTACACTCAATAAGCTTAAAAACTCTCTATAGCTATCATAATTAATAGTGTTAGATGGGAAAATAAGTAAACTCCCTCCATTGTCTATAAAACTTTTTAGAGCATTAGATAATCCAGAATTTACTTTATCAAGATTATACATCACCACAAGGTTACTTTTTTTAATAATGGAATAATCAAGCTGAGTAACATTGTAATTTGAGTAGTTAAAAACACTGTCGGTACTATAAATTGAACTTAATGCAGTTTTATTTTCTTGTTTTCCAATTCCTAGAATATTGATATTTTCAGAAATGCTGTAAGAAAAGTAAAAAATGTCATCTGTAATTACGGGACTATCTCTAAGTTCTACTCTTCCTTGTTGTATGCCATTTGTTTTGTTACGATAGTTTAATGTAATTATTGTTTCATCATTGGCGCCTACAGAAAAACTTGCTGGAACTACGTTCTGGTTGTTGATGAACAATTTAATAGGAATATTTTCTAAATCATTTTCAGAATTATTTTTTATTCTAATACTCAATTCTTCACTTTGATGGAGTAAATGGGTTGGAGAATTAAACCAACAACTGTCAATGTATAAGTTACTCACTTCAGAAGCTTTGATTGGAATGATGTAACTATTTATCAGTGTGTCAGCTTTAATATTTTTGAAATCTGCAGTAGATTTCTGAAAATCTGAAAGCAAGTAAAATGATTTGTTATCAATTTCTGAAGCATTTATCGCATCTCTGTTTCTTGAATAAATAGTAGAAAGTTTTCTGCTATTGGAAGAAATAGTTACTTCTTCGATTTTATCAATAAGCTCTTCATTACTTAATAATCGCTGGTCGCCAGCATTAAAATTATTGGTAATTAAAATAAATTTATCGGTAGCTCGGTAAGAGTTAGCAACTTCTATTGCCTTTGTTTTGGCTTCATTTAAAAGAGATCCATTTTCTCCAGTGCTTTCCATACTAAAGGAGTTATCAATGTAAATGCCAACAATGTTATTTTGGTTGGCTACATCACTATCCGAAGAAGGAATAAAAGGTTGAGCAAAAGCAAACACTAAAAATGTGATGGCTAAAATTCTACTCAATAAAATTAAGAGATGTTTTAGTTTAGATTTCGATTGTGTTTCTTGTTGAACCTCTTTTAAGAACTCGACATTAGAAAAATAAATCTTCTTAAACTTCCTGAAATTAAATAAATGAATGATGATAGGTATCGCTATTGCGAATAATGCGTAGAGGAACTCTGGATAAGCAAATTTCATTAAAGCACAAAAGTATGAAAACTAATTAACTTCGATGCTATTATTTAAATATCTGTAAATATGGAGAGAAAAATGCACTACAATTATTAACTTTAGCTTTTCAATTTTTAGAGTTTATGGATAAAATACTTATTGCCAATAGAGGAGAGATAGCATTACGTGTTATGCGTTCAGCTAGGGAAATGGGAATTAAAACAGTTGCAATATTTTCAGAAGCAGATCGTAATGCACCGTTTGTGAAATATGCAGATGAAGCAGTTTGTGTTGGACCTCCACCATCAAGTGAATCTTACTTACGGGTAGATAAAATTCTTCAAATATGTAAAGATTTAAATGTAGATGCTTT
>JAESUI010000036.1 GCA_016763135.1 Flavobacteriales bacterium | reverse complement strand
TGATTTAGGGGGAGAGTGGGCAGACGAACTACTTGGCTCTTTTGCTGAAGAACATCCAACCAAAAATGCAGCGAGAACTGTTATTATATGTATTCTAAACTTTGTCAATTTTAATCTATTTCATTGTAATCACCGATACTATATTCTTTTACTTTTCCTTTAATGTTGGCATGATTCCCAACCATTGAGTTTTTAAAGTTGGAAGAGTTGATAAATGTATTGGTTTGAATGATGGAATTAGAAATAACAGAATTTTTAATAACTGTATTTTCTCCAACAGAAACATGAGGGCCAATTATTGAATTTTTTATTTCTACATTTTTACCTATAAAACATGGTTCAATAATTACCGAATGCTCAGTTTTTAATGAACCATCAACTATATCTTCATTTTTAATAAACTCCAAAACTCTTTGGTTAGTATAAACGGTGGCCTTGTAATTACCACAATCTAACCATTCATTTACTTCTCCAGGAGCAAATTTTGTGCCTTTCTTTTTCATGTTTTCTAAGGCATCAGTTAATTGATATTCTCCTTTGTCAGTTATGTTATTGTCAATTAGGTATTGCAATTCATCTTTGAGATAACTTCCATCTTTAAAATAATAAATACCAATAATTGCAAGATCAGAAACAAATTCTGTTGGTTTTTCTACAAAATCAGTAATGATGTTCTCTTCATTTAGTTTTACAACACCAAAAGCACTTGGGTCATCAATCTGGCTTACCCATATAATTCCTTCAGCATCTGAATTCAATGTAAAGTCAGCTCTAAATAGTGTGTCTGCAAATGCTACTACAACATTGCCTTCTAAACTATCTTTTGCGCAAAGAATAGCGTGAGCAGTCCCTAAGGCTTCTTCTTGATAATAAATGCTTCCTTTTGCTCCTAAGCTTTCGGCAACAGCAACTAAGTCTTTTTCAACCTGTTCGCCAAAATCACCAATAATAAAAGCAATTTCATCAATTGTTTCACCGCAGACTTTAGTAATGTCTTCAACTAATCGTTGAACAATTGGTTTTCCTGCGATAGGGACTAAAGGCTTAGGAATTGTTAAAGTATGAGGTCTTAACCGCGAACCTCTTCCTGCCATTGGTACAATAATTTTCATAATCTTTTTTATTTCTTTCCTGTACTTCCAAATCCGCCAGCACCTCTATCGGTTTCTGATAATTCTTCTACTAAATTCCATTCAGCTTGCTCATGTTTTGCAATAACCATTTGAGCAACTCTCTCTCCATTTTCAATGATAAAATCTTCGTTTGACAAGTTGACTAGTATTACTCCTATTTCTCCACGATAATCTGCATCAATAGTTCCTGGGGTATTCAAGACCGTTAAACCATGTTTGTAGGCTAATCCACTTCTTGGCCTAACTTGTGCCTCGTAGCCAACAGGTAATTCAATAAATAGCCCAGTTTTAATCAAAACTCTCTCTAATGGTTTTAACGTTACTGATTCTGTAATATTTGCCCTTAAATCAACTCCGGCAGAAGCTTCAGTGCCATAATGTGGCAAAGGATGGTTGGATTTGTTTACTATTTTTATTTCCATTTTAATCTAAATAAATTGTAACTGACTAAATTACCACTTTTTTTGGTCTTTCTAAGAAGTAAATTACCCCTAAAAAGCCAATAATAATAAGGCTATGAATTCCATATTTTGTTATTCCTGATGGCAATGATAAGTAAATGGTGAAAAAGTATAAACCAAATGATAACCCCAGATACAGAAAGATTTTCGGTAAGTTATATTTTATTGGGTAATGTTTTCTGCTTAGAATAAAAGATAAAAACATCATTGAGGCATAACAAATTAATGTTGCCCAAGCAGAACCCATATAGCCATAAATAGGTATCCAAATATAATTTAAAAGGATAGTAATTGTTGCTCCAAAAACTCCAATATAAGCTCCAAACTTTGTTTTACCACTAAGCTTGTACCAAATAGACTGGTTGTAATAAATGCCTAACGCAATATTGGCAAAAAGTAAAATCGGGACAACTTTTAACCCTATCCAATATTCTTCATTAGGAATAAAATATTTTATAACATCCATAAATAGCATTACGCCTAAGAAAATAGTGGCACAAACAATTACAAAATAAGTCATTACTTTCGCGTAAGTTCCTTTCGCGTTTTCTTCTTTTTCTTGGCTAAAGAAAAATGGCTCAGCAGCATATCTAAATGCTTGGATAAAAAGTGTAATTATAATGGAAATTTTGTAGCAGGCACCATATATTCCTATTTGTGACATTGTATATTTAATGTCATGTGTTTTGAGTAGTATACTTTTGAGCATGATTCGGTCTATGGTTTCATTTACAATACCAGCTAGCCCGAAAATTAAAAGAGGTAAAGCATAGATAAACATTTTTTTGAGTAAGGAAAGCTCAAACCCATAACGTGCTTTAAGTATTTCAGGTAATAACAACATAAACTTAACGCATACAGCTATTAGATTGGAAATAAAAACATAACTAACTCCAAGTTCGGGATTATAGAAGGTTTCAATTAACCAATTGGTTTCACCAGCATTATATTTTGGCAAACAATAGGCAAGAAAAAATAAATTTAAACCAACAAAAACAATGATATTGGTAAAATTAATTACAACAAATTTTAGCGCCTTATTTTCGGCTCTTAGTCTTGCGAGAGGAATGGATGATATCGCATCTAATCCAACAATAATAGCAAACCAAGTAACAAATTCTGGGTTTTCAGGGTACCTCAACCAGTTTGCTATTTGTTGATTAAACAGAAATGCAGTTAAAATAAAAAGTAGTGATGTTCCAAACAATGAATAAATAACAGTGGTATAAACCTTTTTTGGTTGGTATTCTTTTAATGATGAATAACGAAAAAAAGCGGTTTCCATACCATAAGTAAGAAAAACCACTAAAAACGCTACATAAGCGTACATTTCAGTAACAATTCCATATTGGTCAGTAGTGAATTTTATGGTGTAAAGAGGCACTAAAAACCATGTCAATAATCGGCCAACAATACTTGTAAGACCATAAACGGCTGTTTGTCCTGCTAATTTTTTTAATGGATTTGACATTTATATGTATTCCCGTACTTGTTGTGGGATTTGTTTATTATGAGATTACGGGTAGCCCGCAATGACGTATTTATTTACCTGGAAACGCTGCTTTTCTTTTTTCAATGAACGCAGTTGTTCCTTCTTTAAAATCTTCAGTTCCAAAACATTTTCCAAATTCTTCAATTTCAGTTTCAAAACCGTTTACTCCGTCCGTATAACCAGCATTTAAGGATCTTATTGCACTCGCAATGGCTACAGGTGAATTTTTAACAATCTTTAACGCTATTTTCTTACATGCTCCCATTAATTCTTCTTGTGAAGTAACATGATTTACTAAACCATAATTTAAAGCGTCATCTGCAGAAATCATTTTAGCGGTCATTATCATTTCCATAGCTCTTCCTTTACCTACTAGGTGAGCTAAACGTTGAGTTCCCCCATAACCAGGTATAACTCCTAAGGTCACTTCAGGCAAACCTAATTTAGCATTGTCGGATGCTAATCTAAAATGACAGCTCATGGCTAATTCTAATCCACCGCCTAACGCAAAACCATTAACTGCACCTATAACTGGGGTGTTTAAATTTTCTACTACATTGAATAAAGTTTGGTGTCCTTTTTTACTTAGCTCTTTTCCTTGAGCAACATCAAATTGATAAAATTCTTTAATGTCAGCACCTGCTACAAATGCTTTTTCTCCGGAACCTGTTATAATAATTGCTTTAATATTATTGTCAGCTTCTAAGGCTTTAAAAGCACTACCTAATTCCGCTATTGTTTCGGAGTTTAAAGCATTTAATTGATTTGGTCTATTAATGGTTAAAACTGCAATGTTTTCTTCAGTTTCAATAATGATATTATTGTAATTCATTGATTAGTTTTTAATTGCCCAACAAATATAGCTGATAGAAAGATTTTGAATGAATGATTAAAGAATAGTTCTAAACTTTTGGTGTTGAAAACTAAGCGCTTAAATGGTTGCCCTTACAGTAAAAATAAAATTCCTTCCTGAGCCACTAACTCCAGAAGCAAAAGGACGATAATGAACGTCAAGCATGTTTTCTAATGCTGCTTGTATAGAAAAGGATTTGCTGATTTTCATTTCTGCTCTTATGTTAAATGTTTGCCATGCTGGAGTTCCATTTACAGTTGCTTGATTCTCATTATCTTCCCCAAAAGGAGAATACTCAGAAATCCATTTCCACCCTTGGTACTTAGCATAAACAGCTAATGTTAATGGGTCAGAATGTACAATTAAATCTGTTCTACCATAAAAAGGAGGAATATGGGCCAAAGGGACATCTAGCGCGGTATTTCTTCCAACGGTATAATTAAACGTGCTTCTAACACTGAATTCTTTACTTAATTTAGCTTGAAGATTAAAAGATGTTCCATAAACTATTGCTTCATCGGTATTTACATTGGTCTGAACTCTTAATAAATCACCATCATAAGCCAGAGAATCAACACCATTTAATGAATAAAAATCTCGTACAATTGCATTTTGAAGAAGTGTATAATATCCAACAATATTTATAACCAAATCTTCATTTCCAAAGGATCTTGTAATACCAATTTCGCCATTATAAGCATATTCTGGGACAAGCTGACTATTAGGAATCATCACATAATCATTTTTAGCAAAAACTTTTCCAACATCATCTACATTAGGACTTCTATAAGCTGTGGAAATTGCCAATTGAATATTCCAGCGTTTATTTGGATGAAAAACAAAGCCTGCATTACCAGTTAAAGCACCATTGTTGTTATTGATTTCAGAAAATGGGAGGTTAATAAATGTAGTGTCAGCAAAAGAAGCTGTTAACATCGAATAACTATATCTTCCACCTAGACTATAAGTAGCCTTTTTGGTAAAATTATTTTTAAATGTAATGTAAGCAGCAGTGCTTGTTAATGTACTGCCATTATCGGGGTAACGTGTAGAGGCAACCGATTGTTCAGAAGTTACAATGTTTTCAGAAAAAGCAGTTGATTTAACATTATTGTGTATAGCTTCAAGACCATAATACCATTGAGATTTATTCTTATTATCTTTTATGAAATCAACATTAATTCCATATACATTAACATCTTCTTTTCTTGTAGTTCTTATATCATTTCTAAATTTCCTTGTAATTCTATCTTCATCGATTTTTTGATAATGGGTGAGGATTTCTATTTTACTAAACCATTTGTTGTCTGTTTTTATTTTTGCAGAAAGTGAACCTAAAAATCTATTTTGGGGGCCATAATACCATTCAGCCCACTTTAAATCTTTATTGGGATGGACATCCGTTAGTTGATCATATCTTGGAACATCTGTTGAAGTAGAATATTGGGTGTTCAATGTTAGTAAAAAATTATCAGAAACTTTAAAGCTAATTTTTTCTAAAACATCTGTTTGACCATAACCTGTTCCTATTTGTTTGGTAAAATCATCTTTTCTAATCATGGTGTCTATACCATTTATTCTATCAGCATAGTTTTTTACAATTCCAAATTCAGGATAATCAGGATTTGTTACTTTTCCCATTTTTAAATCTTCAAAATCACTAAAAGTTATACTGGTTAAAGCAGCAATTTTTTTCGTTCCTAAATTAAAATCAAAATGTACTGTTTTTTCTTGATTTGCTGTGGCGTATCTTACGTATGCATTTGCACTATTGTTATTTATCGTATCATTATCGTTTCTAAATTTTGGATTTTTGGTTTCATAATGTACAACTCCACCAATAGCATCACTTCCATAAATAACAGAATTGGAGCCATAAATAACGTTTGTTCTTTCAATGATAGCATTGTCAATAGTAATGGCATTTTGTAAATGACCACTTCTATAAATTGCATTATTTAATCTTACACCATCAATTACTAATAACACTCTGTTGGCTTCAAACCCTCTAATTATTGGGCTACCTCCTCCCATTTGACTTTTTTGAATATAAACACCGCCACTTAACTCCAACATATCGGCTGCTGTTTGCGGATTATTAAACCGAATAGTTTTAGAGTCAATTCGGTCAATTTTTGAAGTAATTTCTAGTGCTTTATCTTTTTCTTGTTCTGCAATTATTTCAACTTGAGGAATGTTTATAGCTTGTTCTGTCAGGTAAATTACATTTCCAATATTTAATTTTGGAATCATAAAAGTAGCGTAGCCTTGATGAGTAAAAATCAATGTATCCCTTTTAGGAAAATTAGAAATATCAATAATTCCAGAAGAATCTGAAACAGCTGTAATAGATTGATTTTTGTTATAAACAAAAACTTCACCAACCCCTTTTTTACTCTCTTTATTTTGAACGCTAATTTTTTGCGAGAAGGATGAGAGAGAGCATAAAACAGCCAACAGAAAACTTATTATTTTGAGTTTATTAGAACTATAACTATGTAATGAGAGCGTCATTAATTCAGAACTTCTTCGAGAATATCTAAAGTTTTTAAGTTGTCGAAATTACTTAAATGTAAATTATAATAATCTAAAAAGGTGTTTAAAAGCATTTTTCGCTGTTTAGTATTTATGGCTAAGCTTTCCATAGCTTCAAATTTTGTACCAAAAACCAGAAGAAAGAGTTTTGAGGTTGGCGGTTCAATGAAAGCATTATGATAAGGTTGTAACTGCACGAAACACCCTTCTTGCAAGTCAAAATACAAGGGAAGATTATCATTGATTTCGGGAGTTTGGGGGTGAAACCCTAAGTATTTACTAAAGTTTGCTAAAAACAATAAATGGAAGTTATTATAATTGGTTTCTTTTAAATCTAACACTTGAATAGCATTATATAGAAAATCAAATAGTTTTTCATTTGATTCTTCTTCCTTAATGGATTTAGAAAGTATCTCTGCAATAAAAAATGCAATAGAAGATTTATGAATGTTAAAGGGAATAGAAGTGAAAGGGATATCTAGTTGGATGTTTTTAACTTTTTGTAACCCTTTTTGTTCTTTATGAAAAGCATTAATTTCTATTAAAGAAAGTGGTTGAAGATAAACGGCTTTATTTTTAGATTTTTTATTTCTTACCCCATTTAAAATGTATGATTGTAAGCCGTATTTTTCGGTATATACTTTAGCAATAACGCTTTTTTCTCCGTACTTAAAATGATGAATTACAATGCCTTTGGTAGTATGTAGCATTAGTGGATAAAGAGAATTTTAGCAGCAGCTTTTAATTGACCGTCAGGGCTGCCATTAAAAACTATATAGACTCCCGTCTGCACTTTATTTCCATTAAAATCTTTACCATCCCAGATGGCTTGACCACCTAGGGATGTTGTTTGGTAAACAATATTTCCACTAATATCAGTTATTCTTACATCAGTATCTTCTACTAAACCTCTTATTGCAATTGTTCCAGTAAAATCAGGTTTTACTGGATTTGGATAAACAAAAATATTATTAAAATCTGTATCAGCATCTGTTGCTGTTCCTTTATAAGAAACAAGGCCTTTTGCAGTAGCAAAATATACTTCTCCTGTTTTAGGGTTAATAACAATATCAAAGATATTATTAGAAAAGAGAGGACTATTGTTTATAGTGAAATGTTCTATTTGTTCCGTTCCATCTTCGCTCATTAAAAATACTCCAGAATTTTGAGTTCCTATCCATTTGCGGTTGGCGCCATCAACCTTAATAACAGTTACAACTTCTGTTTCTAATAGAATTTGTGTTTGTCCATCTTGTTGAACGTAAATTTCTTCAGCGATAATGTTCTCATCAAAAATTGAAGAAGGATTATAAAATACTCCGATTCCTTCATCCGTTCCAACCCACATTTCACCATCCAAATCTTCAGCAATACAAATTAGTTTAGTACCTGGAATATTATTATTTGTTACATATCTATCGTCATTTTTATTACTAATAGTGTTGTTATCATCAAAAACTAAGACACTTTTTATTTTTGGGGCTATTAACCATTTGTAATTGTTTTGATCAATTATTAGGCCTGTTACAACACTAGAATTGCTCACATTAGAAAAGGAATAATTATACCAATCATTACTTGTTGTTTTAACAGCTAATTGATTTTTTGCAAACCCACAAGAAGCCCATAAGTTGCCATCATTATCGTATGCGAGTCCTCCGACTTTAGTTGTGCCAAAAAAAGTACTATCTAAAGCTGAGTTTCGAGCAGTATAGATGTTAGT
>JAESUI010000035.1 GCA_016763135.1 Flavobacteriales bacterium | reverse complement strand
TTTATTTTTTACAGCAATTACAATTACCGGAGAAGCAAGTATTGGTCTTGCTCGTAGTTTAGATGGTAGTACCTTTTTTGATACTACACAAGTAGTTCGTATTCCTAGAGATATTTATCCTGCTAATGATAATTTCTTAGGATTGAGCACTCCTGATGCGACATTAGTAGGAGATACTATTTATCTTTTTACTGACATTGTTCGTCCTGATGCTTTTAATGAATGGAATCAAATTGGCTTACATCAATTCAAATCATACGGAGATATTAATAAATGGTATCATGATACGTTACCCATTCACATACGTAGTGATTTTCCTTGGACTGACGGAAACTTTAATGCAGCAATATGGGGGATAAATCCATTATTAGATGGTAACAGACTAAGAATATGGTATGCAGGGAATAACATTTCAAGCATTGACACTTCAGTTTTTCCTAATGACACTACTAATAATGTTTATTTTATAGGAAATGAATTACATGTTAATGCTGGTTTTTGGGGGATAGGTACTTCAGAATATGTGTTTCCTAACATGACTACTGTTTCTGAAATGTCAGCTGGAAATAAAAACATTACCATCCACCCTAACCCAACATCTGGACAACTATCTATATCTTTAGAAGGAGCATTTACAGGCTCTTTACGAGTACTCAATTCACTTGGCCAAGTAGTGTTTAAAGATGATTTTGAGGCTGTTACAGAGCTTAACTTAAGCTTAGATGGACCATCAGGATTGTACTTTATACAGCTAGAGATTGATGGGGAATTGATTACTAAAAAAGTGGTTAAAGAATAGGCACCTCCCCTCCCGCCAAATTTATTGAATACTGAAGCGAGTTCAGCACAGGCAACATTCTTGTAGCATTATATAGCAAGTATATGTATCCTTAAAAGATTGCTATTGTACTGAAGTCATGTATGAAGAAATGACTTCTACCGCCTTCAATAAAAATAGCGCAAGAAGCTATAAATAATTACAACATTTATGTTGTAAAGAGTTACTTTCTAATAACTATCTTAGCCGCAAAATAAAAACATGGCAAGTTACATAACAAACGTAGTATACAGCAACTCAGAAAACACATTGTATTGTGATGAAATTCAACTATTTAAAAGGAACAAGGAGATAGTTGCGAAAATAGATTATTCTAGCAATTCTCAACTTAGGAAAAACACAAGCCGTATTAAGATGAATTTTGAAGAGTTACTAGATAACATTGAAAATATTAAAGAGATAACTTGTGAAAACATGAGTAAAAAAGTGAGTAGATACTTTAAATCTATAGATAGAGAGCCAAAAAAACTGAGAAGGTTCTGTTTAATAGTTATTGGAGAAGAAGAATCTAAGTTTGAGTGTAATTTTAGCCTATCAAAAGACCAATTTACAATAACAAGAAAATAAGGTTGTTTATTGGTATTCCTAATTCTTACAAACCCGTTTAGAATTTTGTTAATAGCTATACAATAGATAGCACTTGTAAATACTGATATTAGTATTAGAAATGGAGTTTGTACTGAGCGTAATGTAATGACGTTTAAGTCCGCAATACTATTGGTTGGTTAATGACTTTTAAGTAACTTTAGGGAATGGATATGAGCATAGGGTTAGAATTAGCAACCTTTATAATAGCCCCTATTGTTTTTATCGGTGGTGGCATCTGGTTGATTATTAAAATTGATGATAAATTACACCTAACTAGATGGCAGCTTAATTCTATAGGGTTAGTGATTGTAGTAATTATGATATTGTTTTTTTGGTTGGTAGATAGTCTGTTCTGAAGTCATTATGTGTAGATAATCGCAAGGTAAATTGATTGGTTTTTATGTGCTTTGTATTAGAAATAACCAATAATACCCACATGAAAATACATCATATCTGTAGAGTTGAGTTCTGAGGCTGTATAGTAAAACTCACCATATTTGGTAACTTTTAAATCCTCTGGAGAAACATAATCTGCTTTAGATCCTTTTAGATAACGAAATCCTATATCAAAAAGAACATCTTTTGATTTATCAAAGCCTAATGAAAGTCCGCAACCAAATCCGTAACTAAGTGGAGATGAATTTGCCGTAGCATGAAGCGTTTTGGTGTTTTCTTCAAGAACAGTATTCGCAAATGAATCTCCCAATGAATTATCATATTTAGTGTTTGTTTCTATGTATTGCATCCCACCTAATAAATCTACATATGGATTAATCATATATGTTTTTGGAAGTCTTAATCTTAAAATTAGATTAACTGGATAAATACTTAGTGTAGTTTTAAGTGGGATTGAATCTAAAACGGTTTTGCTTTTACCCATATGCATGTAGCCGAAATCAATACCTACTTTAATGATGTTAATTTTGTTAAATGGATTAAATACTCCTCCAAGGCCTACTCCAAATCCATCATTATTGGATGAAGCACCTGGAAAATCTTCTACAGCGGTAGCAACGATTAGGTTCAAAAAAACTTCGCCATATTTCTTTTCAAATTCATTCGCATCGCTAAATATATTGCCCGTGGTATAATCACTTCCTGTATTATCATTTTGTGCGGATAAAGCGTAAACCGCTAAAATGGAAATGATAAATAGTGTTTTTTTTAATATGGACATGATATTGTTCTTACGTTAGGTATGTAAAGCTACATAGTATTTTTTGATAATAGATAACATTATAATTAGAGTTTGGAGATTTGTGCATATAATTAGATATTATGTATAAATAACCCGCGGTGGTAAACTTTTAACTATTTTCTTCTTAATCACTCTTGTATAGTTAAATGAAAAAAGCCCTGATTCAAATGGATCAGGGCTTTTAATCAAATTGTTTTTGATTATTGTTTAATTACTTTATAAACGTTATAATCATTATCATTATCAATTCTTAAGAAATAAATCCCTTTACTATTATTGCTAATATCAATTGCTACTGTTTTATCAGTAACATTATTCAACTGATAAACCACTTTACCATCAATAGACAATAACGTAAAGTTGACAGGAGAATTTCCTTTAGTTAAACTAACATTGATAATATTGTTTGCAGGGTTAGGATAAATGCTAACTTGACCAAATGGTGAATTTTCATTTATTCCTACACATGAAATTACTTCTATTAAAGAAGAATCACTTACAGCACAACCGTTTCCATCAGTATAGGTATAAACTACATAATGAGAACCAATTCCAGCTATTGAAGGATCGAACATGTTACCTGAAACTCCAGGGCCAGAATAAGTACCTCCAGTTGGAGTAACAGCCGGTAAATTAGTCGAATTATCTGTTTCACATATTGTATCCTGATTAAATGGATTCATTAAAACAAATGGAGAAACATTAATTGTTAAATCCAATGTTACAACAGAATCACAACCAGCAGCATTAGTTATAGTAACTGTAGCTGTATTGTTATTAGCAGTATACGTGTTAGCATCAATCCAAGTGTAAGTATCACAAGCAACTTGAACATCTGTAAAAGCATTAGAATTATTGATTGTTAAATCCAATGTTACAACAGAATCACAACCAGCAGCATTAGTTAAAGTAACTGTAGCTGTATTATTACTAGCAGTATAAACGTTAGCATCAATCCAAGTATACGTATCACATGCTACATGCACATCCGTACTAGCTGTAGGAGCAGAAACAGTCACAACAATTTGAGAACCACAATCATTACCATCTGTACTTGTTGAAGTGTATGTAGTTACACCAGCTGTTGGGTTAGCAAATGGAACACCATTAGTGATTCCATTATCCCAAGTTATAACACCAACCCCTGTTGATGTACCTGTAATTGTTACAGCATCACCTTCACAAACATTAATACTTGGTGTAACTGATACATTTATAGAAGTACATAATACAGTAATAACTACAAGCCCATTTCCTGTTCTAACTAAAGCTGTATTTGTTTGATTGGTTCCATTATTATAAGAACCACCTCCACCACCACTTCCAGAAGGGCAGCCACTAGTTCCACCACCACCACTATATCCACCGCCACCACCAGCTGCAGCATATCCAGCGCCACCACCACCACCAAATCCACCAGGAGTAGTAGTCCAAGGCCCATTGCATGCTACACTTGTAGATGAGAAGCCACCTGTACCACCATTAATAAATGCAATACCAGGGCCTGAAATACTAGCGCCTCCGTCACTAACAGCTTGAGCGCCATCGGTGTAAAAACCACCGCCACCACTTGTCAATCTTCCTGCATCACCACCATTTCCAGCTGTACCACCAAGAGCTCGACCTTGGTCGGCTGCTGAAGTACGCGTATTATGCCAGCCGCTGTTTCCTGTAGTGGTTATTGTTGCATGAGTCTGTATGCCGTTGTCTTGATTACCAGAACCACCACCGCCACCGGAAACAATCATTGGCACATTAGCTACAGTAGCAACAAAAGATCCTCCACCACCTGATGGATTACCAGTTTGAGTAGTTCCCTGTTGACCAACTAATACTTGTATAACTTGTCCAGGAGTAACAACAAAATCTCCTTTCATATAAGCACCAAGTCCGCCATCAACATTTAAGGCGATATTATTTCCTCCCTGGGCTCCCCAAGTTTCAATTGAAATACTTGTAACTCCCACAGGTACTGTATAATTTTGGATTGCACCCGTATAATTAAGTGTTGTCGTCTGTCCAAATGAAACAGTCGATGTTATTCCTAGTACAATTAAGAATAGACTTTTTAAAAAGTAATTTTTTTTCATGTTTTTTAAATATTAAATTAATAATTGATTTTTAGTAGTTGACAAATGTAGATTATATTATCTAGATTGTATATATATGAGTTGTTTTAGACTCTAACGCCAATTACACATACATCATCAATTTGTTCTAAAGCACCTTTCCAGGTTTCAAAGGAGTCATCTATGACAACTTTTTGTTCTTCCATAGTTTTGTCCTGTATGCTTAATAGTAATTCTCGAAAAGCTCTTGTTTTAAATTTCTTTCCTTTTTCTCCACCAAATTGGTCTACATAGCCGTCTGAGAATATATAAATAGCATCTCCTTTCTCTAAATCAAAACTATGTGTTGTATAAGGCTCAGGATTATCGAATTGCCCGATGGGCTGTTTATTCGCTTTAGTTTCTAATATCTCACCTTTTCTAATAATCCATAAGGGATTATGTGCTCCTGCATATTGTAGTTTCA
>JAESUI010000034.1 GCA_016763135.1 Flavobacteriales bacterium | reverse complement strand
GCATGTAATAATCTTGAAGAAAGGAAAGGTGAAAGTGTATTCTTTTGTAGATAAAGAAAAAGAACAAATATTAAGGTTAGTATCTGATGATCAAATACTTGGACATAGATCTTTTGGTGGTGGTTTTAAGTTGCCTGTTTCAGCTACTACTCTTACTCAATGTGATTTGGTGTATATACCTGTTGATGTTTTTTTAGGTGCATTAAAAGCAAATAATGATTTTTGTTTTCAATTTATGATGTTTTTTGCAGAAGAATTAAAAAATTCAGAACAGCACATAAAGCTTAAGGGGGCTAAAAATCTTAATCAAAGGGTCGCCACAGCAATTTTAGATAATGTTGCTGCTTTTGGTTATAGTTCTTTTGATCAAAAAACCTTAGACTATACTATTTCTAGGAAAGAGTTTGCAAATTTTTCAAATACTACCTATGAGTCTATTGTTAGAACGTTAAAGAAGTTTAGTGAACTTGGATTGTTGGAGATAAAAGGTAAAAATTTGAAGATTTTAGATGAGAAAGGGCTAGTGAAAATTTCTACTTTAAATTATTAAGTTGTAAATTATCACTCATAAATTTTAATAAGTATCATTTTTATTTTTTGTCACTAAATCCTGATATAACTCATGTATTTTAGATTTGATAAACTTAATTTTGTGCTTTAAATTGAAGTAAAATGTATTGGGAAAAATTATCACATGATGAGATAACAGCGCATATAGATAGCGCTTTAGAACAGAACATGAATTATAAGACAAAAAAGATTCTTGGTGTTCCGGCAAGTTATTTAGATGAAGAACAATTTTATGATGATGCTCCATTCTTGGAAGATTCCCCATTCATGAAAACATTAATAGCTAATCCAAATCATATTGGTTGCCATACTTTAAATGAGGATTCTGAACCTTTTTTTAAAGGAACTCAAAAAATAGAAATAGAGTTGATTAAACTGTGTGCAGAAGAAATTTTAGGAGGAGATAAGGATGCTCAAGATGGTTATGTTGCTTCAGGAGGAACTGAAGCAAATATTCAGGCCCAATGGATTTATCGAAACTATTTTATTAAAGAATGTGGGGCAAAAATGGATGAAATTGCTGTAGTTTATTCTGAAGACAGTCATTATTCTATGCCTAAAGGAGCAAATATTTTAAATATACCTTCTGTTGTATTAAAAGTAGATGACGACTCTAGGATGATTCTTCAATCAGATTTAGAGCAAAAAATTTCAGGCGCAAAACAAAATGGAATCAAATACTTTATTTTAATAATGAACATGTCTACAACAATGTTTGGTTCGGTTGATGATATTATTCGAATCAGTGACTATTTTGAAGAAAATGAAATTAACTACAAACTGCATGTTGATGGAGCGTTTGGTGGATTTATTTATCCGTTTACTAATGAGGAAAGTTCTTATACTTTTAAAAATAATCGTATTAGTTCATTTACTTTAGATGGGCATAAAATGTTGCAAACTCCTTATGGGACGGGGATTTTTATTATCAGAAAAGGATTTATGGAATATGCACTAACAGAAGAAGCAAGTTATGTTCAAGGTAAAGATTATACAATGTGCGGAAGTCGCTCTGGAGCAAATGCTATTTCGATTTGGATGATATTAAAAACACATGGGTCTGATGGATTGAAAGTGAAAATGAGAAACCTTTCTGATAAAGCAAAATCGCTTTGTAAAAAGCTTAAGAAATTAGAAATTGAACTTTATCATAATTCCCATATAAATATTATTGCCATCAGAGGAAAATATATTTCACCACAATTAGCAAAAAAATATGCTTTAGTTCCTGATACGCACAATTCAAATCCAAACTGGTATAAAATTGTAATAATGGATCATGTAAAGCAAGGTGTGTTAGATAATTTCATGATAGATTTAAAATCTAGTTTACAGTAATTTTCTTGTTGAAAATTTTTAAAAATTAAATGATTTCTATGATGCCTATCATAGCTTTTTTAATTGTTTGATTTCCCATATAAAAAATTTCGAAATTAAGAAAGCATTGTTAATAAAAAACACTAAAACCGCTGAAACGCCTACCATTAAAAACTACCTTGCTGTTGATAAATTTAGTAGATGAATCATGAATTAAAATCGACTAATCTACACTATAATTGTACAAGGAAATTTTAGTAATAAAGTTCCGTTATTTAATAACCAGTAAACCCCTTTCAGAAATGGAGAAAACATTAAATCAAGTGAGTGAGTCTGTCGACCAAAAAGAGGAAAATTTAGCAGAGTCAAATCAAAAAAATGATGAAACTGTGAAAAAAACCTATTCTTTTGACGAAGCTTTTGCCGAAGCGACAAAATATTTTAAAGGTGATGAACTTGCTGCTAATGTTTGGATAAATAAATATGCGTTAAAAGATTCTGAGGGGAATATCTATGAAAGCAATCCAGACCAAATGCATAAGCGTTTAGCAAAAGAAATTGCTCGAGTAGAAGAGAAATATGATAACTCTTATTCAGAACAAGATATTTATGATGTATTAAAAGGGTTTAAATACATTGTTCCTCAAGGTGGACCAATGACGGGAATTGGAAACGATTACCAAATAGGTTCTTTATCTAATTGTTTTGTTATTGGTAATGATGGTAACTCTGATTCTTACGGAGGAGTTATGAAAATTGATGAGGAACAAGTTCAATTAATGAAACGTAGAGGTGGAGTTGGACATGATTTGTCTCACATCAGACCAAAAGGAAGTGCAGTAAAAAATAGTGCATTAACTTCTACGGGAGTTGTTCCTTTCATGGAAAGATATTCAAATTCTACTAGAGAAGTTGCTCAAGATGGTAGAAGAGGAGCATTAATGCTTTCTACTTCAATTAAACATCCAGATGCAGAACATTTTATTGATGCTAAATTAGATGGCACGAAAGTTACTGGAGCAAATGTTTCAGTAAGAATCGATCACGATTTTATGAGAGCTGTAAAATCTAATTCTGATTATACTCAGCAATACCCAATAAATTCAGAAAACCCACAATTTACCAATACGGTAAATGCTAAAAAATTATGGGATAAGATTATCCATAATGCATGGAAAGCTGCAGAACCAGGAATTTTGTTTTGGGATACGATAATTGACGAATCAATTCCAGATTGTTATGCTGATTTAGGATTTAGAACGGTTTCAACAAACCCTTGTGGAGAGATTCCATTATGTCCTTATGATAGCTGTAGATTATTAGCGGTTAACTTATATAGCTATGTAGAAAATCCATTTACAGAAGGAGCAACTTTCAACTATGAGAAGTTCAATAACCATGTTGGAATGGCGCAACGAATTATGGATGATATTGTTGACTTAGAAATGGAAAAAGTGAACAAGATTATTGATAAAATTGAGTCAGATCCAGAAACAATAGATGTAAAAGCAGTAGAACTTAATCTTTGGAAAAAAATTAAAACCAAAGCAATAGAAGGAAGAAGAACTGGGGTTGGAATTACAGCTGAAGGAGATATGTTGGCAGCTTTAAATTACAAGTATGGTACACCAGAAGCAACTAGCTTCTCTACAGATATTCATAAAAAAATGGCTTTAGCAGCTTACCGTTCTTCGGTAGATATGGCTAAAGAAAGAGGTGCTTTTCCAATTTACGATGCAATACGTGAAGAAAAGAATCCAATGATTAATCGTATTAAAGAAGCAGATGAAGATTTGTACAATGATATGGTTAAATACGGAAGAAGAAATATTGCGTTGTTAACGATTGCTCCAACAGGAACAACAAGTATGATGACTCAGACTTCATCTGGAATTGAACCAGTATTTATG
>JAESUI010000033.1 GCA_016763135.1 Flavobacteriales bacterium | reverse complement strand
TCCATTGAAGCTAACTCTACACAAGTTTTATTTACCAACCAAAGTGACAATGATGAAGATAAATTTTTACCTATCTTATTTGAATTAAGAGCAGAAGGAATCAATTCAGAAATTTATCCTGATCAAGTAAAATGGAAAAGACAAATGAATTTTGTTACTCGTAAAAATATCAAGTTTGTTGTTTCTTCCAGTCAAGATGGAGATATGTTCTTGAAAAATATGGAAACAGAAGAAAAAACTGCTTTTTCAACTACAAAAGAATTAGTATCTTTAATAAATAAATAACCGACATTGTGAATTGATTGTACCCTGAGCGGAGTCGAAGGGGCAATTGATAAATTGATTCGTTCCTACAATGCAAAAACAATTAAAATATGGGAACGCACAACATCAACAAAAATTGGTTAACGTTAGAAACGGTAGATGATATTATTTCTAATAATTTAAAACTCGAACTCTCAGAGGAAGCAACTAATCTAGTTGTAAAATGTAGAACTTATTTAGATGAAAAGTTAGGTCGTCACGACAAACCTATTTATGGTATTAATACAGGTTTTGGTTCTTTGTGTGACACCGAAATTCCTGCAGCTGATTTAGAAAAATTACAACGCAACTTAGTGATGTCACATGCTTGCGGAATGGGAGAAGAAGTTCCTCAAGATATAGTTAAATTAATGTTACTCTTAAAAATCCAAGGATTAAGTTATGGTCATTCTGGAGTTCAATTAATTACCATTAAACGATTAATTGACTTTTATAACAATGATATATTTCCTGTTGTTTACCAACAAGGTTCATTGGGTGCTTCGGGCGATTTAGCACCTTTAGCACATCTTTCTTTACCTCTTTTATGGTTAGGAGAAGTAAATTATCAAGGAAAGAAAATTTCAGGAACAGCCATCAACAAACAATTTAGTTGGAATGAAATTCAGTTGCAATCTAAAGAAGGATTAGCATTGTTAAACGGAACTCAATTTATGAGTGCTTACGGAATTCATTCCTTATTGAGAGCTAAAAAACTAAGCTCATTAACCGATTTAATTACAGCTGTATCCATTGATGCTTATGATGGTAGAATTTCTCCTTTTAATGACTTAGTGCATAAAGTTCGTCCACACGATGGTCAATTTATAACAGCTCGTAACATACAAAAAGCACTAGCTGGAAGTGAAATTATTGTTCAAGAAAAATCTCATGTGCAAGACCCTTATTCTTTTAGGTGTTCACCTCAAGTGCACGGTGCAAGCAAAGATGCTATTGCTCACGTACAAAGTGTTTTCGAAAAAGAAATTAATTCGGTTACCGATAATCCTACCATTTTTCCTGATGAAGATGAAATTATCTCAGCAGGAAATTTTCATGGTCAACCTTTAGCAATATCATTAGATTATTTAGGAATAGCAATTGCTGAATTAGGAAGTATATCTGAAAGAAGAACGTACAAATTAATTGGTGGAGAAAGAGGTTTGCCTGCATTTTTAGTAGCTAAACCTGGACTAAATAGTGGATTAATGATTGCTCAATATGCTGCAGCTTCTGTTGTAAGTCAAAACAAACAATTAGCAACACCATGTTCTGTAGATACTATTGATTCATCAAATGGTCAAGAAGATCACGTAAGTATGGGCGCAAATGCTGCAACCAAAGTGTATAGAATGATAGATAACTTGGAGAAAATTATGGGGATTGAAATACTAAATGCTGCCCAAGGGTTAGAATTTAGAAAACCTTTAAAATCATCTGTTATCATCAATAATTTTATAGTTGAATATAGAGGGAAAGTTCCGTTTATCGAAAATGATGTAGAGATGTATCCATTAATTAAAAAAAGCATTGCATTCATTAAACAATACTCTTCCAATCTTAAAATTAAAGATTTTTTATTCTAAATAGTTATAAATTAACACTATAGGATTCCAATTATTTCTCGTTTTTTGAGCTAAATAATAGCAACCTTTTCATTCGTTTTTACGTTTTACTATTATTCACCTTAAGGTTATAATGGTTAGTCTAAATTATTTCAAAAAATTAGCTGTTATAATTATCTTTAACAAAACGATTCTATTATGAAAAAAATACTATCATTTATTGCTTCTTTCATACTACTAATATCTATTGGATTTAGTCAAATTTCTGTTCAAAATAACAATCCTACTAAAAATAGTTTACAAGAGGAATGTGGTTTTGATTCAAGACATAATCAGTTAATGATTACTGACCCTATTTACAAACAAAAAACAAATGAGTTTAATGCCTTAATGTTAAAAGGCGGGATAAATAATAAAATGGGAACTGTTTATCGTGTTCCGGTTGTTGTTCATGTAATGTATAAAGGTGAAGCTGTAGGTAATGGAAGTAACATAAGTGATGCAGCTATAAACCAAGGTATTTTACAATTAAACGAACGTTATAGAAAAGTTGCTGGAAGTTTAGGCGATGGAAATGGTGTAGATGTAGAAATAGAATTTGCATTAGCTGTTAGAGATGAAAGTAATAGCTGCACCAATGGAATTGTTAGATATGATATGTCAGCACATTCTAATTACATGAATTTTGGAATGAATTATAGCAACTCTAACGGTATGGATGAATCCACTTTAAAAGGATTAAGTAGATGGAATCCAAATCTATATTACAATATATATTTAGTTTATGAAATAGATGATAATGAATGTGGTTTTGGTATTCAAGGATTTGCTTATTTATCAGGAGCACATGGGAATTCTGTAGATGGCATGGTACAGTTAACTTGTAAATTTGCTGAATCTGGCAATACTACCTTAACACATGAGTTGGGTCATGCTTTTAATCTATATCATACTTTTCAAGGTGATGGAGGTGGTAGTTCTTGTCCTTCTGGTTCTGGTGATTTTTGTGCTGATACTCCTCCGCACAAAAGAAGTACTAGTAATTGTGTTGTAGCAACTAATACTTGTACAGGTGGATCAAGTAATGACCACATACACAATTACATGGATTATTCCTCTGATGCTTGTCAAAGTGAATTTACTTCAGACCAAAGAACAAGAGCACGAACTGCCTTAACTGGAACTAGAGCTTCTTTTTTAGAATCTAACGGAAACCTAAGTTTGGTTCCACCTGCACCACCTGTAGTAGATTTTTCTGTGAGTACTACTGCGATATGCCTTGGAACTTCTGTTTCTTTTTATGATGAATCAACTTGTATTCCTAATACTTATCAAAATGGTCCATGGACAAGTATTTCTTTCAGTTGGACATTTGATTATGGAGTTAACCCTGCAATTTTATCAACTGACCAAAACCCTTCTTTAACATTTGCCAATGCCGGAACTTATAATGTAACACTTGAAGTAACAAGTGGAGCTGGGACAGACATTCTAACAAAAACCAGTTATGTTTCTGTTGCTGCAGGAACTCCAACAGCTGCATGTACTCCTGGAAGCCAAAATGGACCGGGAAACTTTGGATACGCATTATCTAATGTCACTTTTGAAACCATTAACAATACTACTTCTTCAGGATCTAATGGGGTTTATGCCGATTACTCTTGTACTTATGCCACATCGGTAACAGAAGGAAGTTCATACAATTTATCCGTTACACTATATACCAACAACACTTATTCTGAAGATGTTGA
>JAESUI010000032.1 GCA_016763135.1 Flavobacteriales bacterium | reverse complement strand
CTAAGAATAGAAGAGTTCAATTTGTCTTATCAGAATAAATGAATTCTTAGATTAAATTCAAAATCCTAAGAGAAGCTCTCTTAGGATTTTTTTATAAATTTAATTGCTTGATTATTTTACTTGTTGCACCTCTACCATTTTTAATGTAATCGGTGTTGATTTTTTGTAATTTTTCTAGGTTGTCTTCAATCAAGAGATGGTTTGTAATAGCTATTAAATCATCTACATATTTTATTTCATAAGCACCATTGATATTTATTAAATCTTCTGCTTCATGAAATTTTTCGTGTTTTGGACCAAATAAAATTACATTTCCAAAACTTGCAGGCTCTAATATGTTATGCAGAGACCCTGTAAAACCACCACCGATGAATGCAATATCAGTAAACTGATAAGTGTTTGCCAAAATTCCTATGTTGTCAATAATAAGAATATTGTAGTTAGAAATGTTTTCGTAATTAGCTTCAGAATATTTAATAAAACCATTCCCTAATAATTCTTCTATTTCTGAAATGTGTTTTTTGTCAATGTTATGTGGAGCGATAATGAACTTTAGATCCTTTTTTGTAGAATGAATAAATTCTGCAATAATTTTTTCTTCATTTGACCATGAACTTCCTAAAATAATAGTTGTTTTATTATCAGTAAATTTTTTAATCAAAGGAGGTTTTTCTGGGTTTAATGAATTCTCGTATACCCTATCTAATCTTGTGTCTCCAGTTATAGAAACATTATTGTAACCTTTGTCATTTAATAATTTTTTCGAAATTGAATTCTGTACAAAAAAGAAGGTGAAAAAATCAAGCATTTGATTGTAAGCACCACCATACCATTTAAAAAATAGTTGGTCTTTTCTAAATACGCCTGAAATAAGATAGGTAGGAATATGTTTATTTTTAAGTTGAAAAAGATAGTTGTACCAAAATTCATATTTTATAAAAAAGACTTTTTTAGGTTTCACTATATCAATAAATCGCTTGGCATTAG
Organism: Flavobacteriales bacterium; assembly: GCA_016763135.1. Classification (GTDB taxonomy): domain Bacteria; phylum Bacteroidota; class Bacteroidia; order Flavobacteriales_E; family Vicingaceae. The sequence continues at coordinate 6,083 of JAESUI010000032.1, read as the reverse complement.
AAGGCGTATCTAGTGGTAAGTAAAAAATATAATCTGCTTTTTCGTAATTTTTGCCAAATTCATATCCTGATGGAGAGAAAAAGGTAATAAGAATTTTAATATTGGGATCATTCTTTTTTAGTTTTTCAATAATCGGTTTCCCCTGTTCTAATTCACCCAAACTTGCACAGTGGAACCAGTAAATATTTTCATCTGAGTTAATCTCGTTTAATTTTTTAAAAATACCTTTTCGTCCTTCAATCCATAGTTTAGCTTTTGGATTAAACAATGATGCAATTTTAACTGCGAAATAATAAGAATAGATAGATATTTGATAAAAGAGAATCAATTGAAAATTCTATATGATTAGTAGTAATAGTATTCTTGTGATTGTCTTTTGTTTAAGCGAATTATCCAGCCCAATCTAAAACCATAGAGAATGTTAGTGTTTAGCTTTGTGTCAGTTTCTTGAGTGTCATAATTAAATTTTCTTAAGCTTTTTGTCCAACCTTGAGTATAATCAAATCCACCAAAAAAATTCAATAAACGATTTTTGCTCATGAATAGATAACCAGCAAATCCATTTACAGCAAATCCTAGTGAAAACCGATCGTAACCTTTTTTATGTTCGTCAGTCAATGATGCAATGTTGCCCTTAAATTTAATGCTTATTTTGTGTTGTAACATTCCAAAACCGCCATAAACTATAAAGCCAGAATTTTTATTTAGAGCAAGTTTGTTAAACATTTTACCACCCAATAAAAAAAATGAAGATCCTCTTTGTCCTAGATGGATGGCAGTTGGTACTCCATCATTATCGATGACTAAAATTTCTTCCCCATCAAAATCCCCATCTTCATTATAATATGGTAGTCGAGAACCAATATCGTCTAAAATAGTATTTTTCTTAACATCTGCTCCCCATAAAAAATTACCTTTAAAGCCATAAATCCAATTCTTTTTGGTCTTAACCATAAAACTACCTCCAATGTTATGGTTTGAACCAAATCTATCAGCCATATCAGATGTAGACCATTGGCGAGCATAAGAAATATTTATCATTGGGATGGTAAAAGCAGTGTCTTTGACTTCTTTTTTTTCAATTACAAATTGACCTTTAACTATATTACTAGATAAAATAAGAGTAATAAATATGATGAAAATTTGTTTCATTTTGTTTGTAAAAACACAAATTAACGAATAATAACAACTATTATTACTTCTTAATCGTTAATGAGATAAAATTACCATTAAATAATGGAGATTTATTAATTTAGCAGACTTATCCAATTAAAGGAAATTATGCCTGAGAATAACATTCAAATGGTTGACCTTAAAGGTCAGTATATTAAGATTAAGGAGCAAGTTGATGCTGCAATAATGAATGTTATTGATACAACATCATTCATAAAAGGGCCAGAAGTAAAAGCATTTCAAGAGGAATTGCAAGATTATCTTGGTGTGAGGCATGTTATTCCATGTGGAAATGGGACTGATGCTTTACAAATAGCATTGATGGCATTAGGTTTAAAGCCAGGAGATGAAGTGATTACTGCTGACTTTACTTTTGCAGCTACAGTAGAAGTTATCGGGTTAATGAATTTAGTGCCTGTTTTTGTTGATGTAGATAGAGATACTTTTAATATTAATGTTGAAGAGCTTAAAAAAGCGATAACTCCAAAAACTAAAGCTATTATTCCAGTTCATTTGTTTGGACAGTGCGCTAATATGGAAGTAATAATGGAAATAGCGAATAAAAATAATTTATTTGTAATTGAAGATACAGCACAAGCGATTGGTTCTGATTATACATTTTCAAATGGAAAAACTCAAAAGACTGGAACGATAGGAAATGTAGGGACTACTTCATTTTTCCCTTCTAAAAACTTGGGGTGTTTTGGTGATGGTGGAGCTTTATTTACAGATGATGATGAATTGGCAAAACGATTAGGTGCAATTGTAAATCACGGTATGTACAAACGTTATTATCATGATGAAATTGGTGTTAACTCACGTTTAGATTCTATTCAGGCAGCTGTTTTAAGAGTTAAATTACCACACTTAGATGAATACTGTGCAGCAAGAAAATCTGCGGCAGAATACTACAATAATGCTTTTGCAGATATAGAACAATTGGAAACGCCAATTACTGATGAAAAGTCAACACATGTTTTTCATCAGTATACGTTGAAAATAAAAGATGTTGATAGAGCTGAATTAATAGAGTTCTTAAAAGGAAAGGGAATACCTGCAATGATATATTATCCAGTACCATTGCATCAACAAAAAGCTTATGTAAGACCAGAATTTAAAGACGAAAACTATCCAATAACTATGGAGTTGTGCAAAAGTGTAATATCTTTACCTATGCATACAGAAATGGATAATAATCAGTTAAAATATATAACAGAATCAGTTAAAGAATTTTTCAATAAATGAAGATAGCAGTAATAGGAACAGGTTATGTAGGCTTAGTTACAGGTACATGTTTTGCCGAAACAGGTAACGATGTAATTTGCGTAGATATAGATGAAGCCAAGGTAGAGAAAATGCGAAATGGTGAAGTTCCAATTTATGAGCCTCATTTGGATGTGTTGTTTGAAAGAAACATTAAACAAGGAAGATTATCTTTTACTACTCAAATCGAAGAAGCTGTTGAAGATGCAGAAATTATATTTTTAGCATTACCAACTCCTCCAGGAGAAGATGGTTCTGCAGATTTGTCCTATATTTTAGGGGTTGCAGATACATTAGGTAAAATCATAAAAAACTATAAAGTAATTATAGATAAAAGTACGGTTCCTGTTGGAACATCTGAAAAAGTAAGTGCTGCTATCGCTAAAAATGCTACAGTAGATTTTGATGTGGCTTCTAATCCAGAATTTTTACGAGAGGGGTTTGCTGTGGATGATTTTTTAAAACCAGATAGAGTGGTTATTGGTACATCTTCTGAAAAAGCAAGAAAAATTTTAAAGCATTTATATAAACCTTACGTTCGTCAAGGAAACCCAATTTTGTTTATGGATGAAAAATCTGCTGAACTAACAAAATATGCAGCTAATTCATTTTTAGCAACCAAGATTACTTTTATGAATGAGATAGCAAACTTTTGTGAAAAAGTTGGTGCTGATGTAGATATGGTTAGAATTGGTATTGGTTCTGATCAGCGAATTGGAAATCGATTTTTATTTCCAGGAATTGGTTATGGAGGAAGTTGTTTTCCTAAAGATGTACAAGCTTTAGCTAAATCTGGAGATGAACATGGTTACCATTTTGGAATTTTAGAGTCGGTAATGTTAATTAATGAAAAGCAAAAAACCATTATTGTCCCTAAAATTAAAGATTACTTTAAAGGGGATTTAAAAGGAAAGAAGATTGCTTTGTGGGGATTGGCTTTTAAACCAGATACGGATGATATTAGAGAAGCACCAGCATTATATATTATTGATGAATTACTTGCAGCAGGAGCAGAGATTACTGCTTTTGATCCTGAAGCAATGAGTAATGTAAAAGAGTTGTTAGGCGATAAAATCAATTTTGCATTAAGCAGAGATGAGGCTGTAAAAGATGCAGATGCTCTAGTTATTGCAACAGAGTGGCAAATATTTAGAACTCCTGATTTTGATAAATTAGCTGAGTTAATGAATAATAAAGTAATTTTTGACGGCCGTAATTTATACGATTTAGAAGAAATGAAAGAATTTGGGTTTTATTATAGTAGTATTGGACGAGGTTTAGTTTCTAATTAAGATATGAAAAGAGTATTAATAACAGGAGCAGCAGGTTTTTTAGGTTCTCATCTTTGTGATCGATTTATCAAGGAAGGTTATTATGTTATCGCAATGGATAACCTAATTACTGGTGATTTAAAAAATATAGAGCACCTATCAGCTAATGATAATTTTGAGTTCATCAATCATGATGTTTCTGAGCACATTACAATTGATGAGGAATTAGATTATATTCTACATTTCGCTTCCCCAGCAAGCCCAATTGATTATTTGAAAATTCCAATACAAACGCTTAAAGTAGGATCTTTAGGAACTCATAATTTATTAGGGTTAGCAAAAGCTAAAGGAGCGAGAATGTTGATTGCATCTACTTCTGAAGTCTATGGAGATCCTTTAGTTCATCCTCAAACAGAAGATTATTATGGAAATGTTAACCCTATTGGGCCAAGAGGAGTTTATGATGAGGCAAAACGTTTTCAAGAAGCGATAACGATGGCTTACCATACTTATCATGGGGTGGAAACTAGAATTGTTAGAATATTTAATACTTACGGTCCAAGGATGCGGTTAAATGATGGTAGAGTTTTACCAGCATTTATTGGTCAAGCACTAAGAGGAGAAGATTTAACTGTATTTGGTGAAGGAAATCAAACACGTTCTTTTTGTTATGTGGATGATTTGATTGAAGGGATTTACCGTTTGTTGTTGAGTGATTATGAATTACCAGTAAATATTGGTAACCCTGATGAAATTACGATATTAGATTTCTGTAAAGAAATTACTAAACTAACTGGAACTAATCAAAAAATAATTTACAAAGATTTACCAGTAAATGATCCAATGCAAAGACAGCCAGATATAACTAAAGCAATAGAATTATTAGGATGGGAACCTAAAGTAAATAGAGCGGATGGATTAAAAATTACATATGAATATTTTAAAGGTCTTTCGGAAGAAGAGTTAACAAAAGTTGAGCACAAAAATTTTGATGAATACGTAAAGTAATGAGTTATTTTAATCACGAAACAGCGATAATAGATGAAGGTTGTGATATTGGTGAAGGAACCAAAATCTGGCATTTTTCTCACATAATGTCTAATTGTACAATTGGAGAAAATTGTAATATTGGTCAAAATGTAGTGGTGTCTCCTGGAGTAATTTTAGGAAGAAATGTAAAGATTCAAAATAATGTCTCTATTTATGAAGGTGTTATTTGTGAGGATGATGTGTTTTTAGGTCCTTCTATGGTCTTTACAAATGTAACCAACCCAAGAAGTGCAGTGAATAGAAGAGGAACTTACTCTAAAACAATAGTAAGAAAAGGAGCTTCTATTGGAGCTAATGCAACTATAGTTTGTGGCCATGATATAGGTGAATTTGCTTTTATAGGAGCTGGTGCTGTGGTAACTAAAACAGTTCCTGCTTACGCTTTAGTTGTTGGTAATCCTGCCAAACAAATCGGTTGGATGAGTGAGTATGGCCATCGTTTAGATTTTGATGATAATGGGATAGCCATATGTGAAGAAAGTAAAGAAAAGTATAAATTCGCAAATAATTTCGTTGAAAAAATTATTGAGTAATGAGTGATGATAAAAAAATAAAATTTGCAGTTGTTGGTTGTGGTCATATTGGTAAACGACATGCCGAAATGATTTTAGGTAATGCTGAGGCTGAGTTAGTCGCTTTATGTGATTCAAGGGCACAATCAGAATTGGGAATAGAAAAGTATGAAGTAGCCTTTTTTCAATCGATAGAAGATTTATTAGCTGCTGATTTAGATATAGATGTAATAAATATCTGTACACCTAATGGGTTGCATTCTGACCAGGCTTCTTTGGCTTTGGATAAAGGAATTGATGTTGTTGTTGAGAAACCAATAGGCTTATCAAAAGCAAAATGTGAGAAAGTAATTCATAAAGCATTGAGTAATCATAAGCATGTTTTTGCTGTAATGCAAAACAGGTATTCACCACCTTCAGTTTGGATTAAAGAATTAGTAGAAAATAAAGTGTTGGGTGATATTTTTATGGTTCAGTTGAATTGTTATTGGAACAGAGATAGCCGTTATTATAAAACGGGAGGTTGGAAAGGAACTCAAGATTTAGATGGAGGAACTTTATATACACAGTTTTCTCATTTTATAGACATAATGTATTGGTTGTTTGGAGACATTGAAAACATCCAAGGAAAGTTTAAAGATTTTACACATAAAGAGTCTACCGATTTTGAAGATTCAGGATTTGTTTCTTTTGATTTTCTTGACGGTGGTATGGGTAGTTTAAATTATTCAACAGCCGTTGCCGGTCAAAATTTAGAAAGTAGCATGACCATAATTGGAGAAAAAGGAAGCGTTAAAATTGGCGGTCAATATAT
>JAESUI010000004.1 GCA_016763135.1 Flavobacteriales bacterium | reverse complement strand
TTAGGAGGAGTGTTGGTACAAGTAATAACCTCAATTTGGTAATCTTGTGTTACTGAAGAAATTAAATTTCCAAATACGTCATAAGAGTTTATCATAATAGCAACAACAAAATTTCCAGTAGTTCCTTGATTAAAAGTCATACAACCTGTTGTAGGGTCTAACACAAAACCATTTAAAGGAGAATTAATACTATAAGGAGCGTTGTAAGCTATTGGTACACCTCCAGCTGCAAGTGGTGATGTCATTTGATAATAAGTACTATCTGCATCAGGATCAGCTGTTGTAAGGCAATAAGTATTGTTTTGATTAGCACACATGTATGGAATAAATTGAGGAGCAGTAACTACTGGCCCATTATTACACGGTGCGGTCATAGTATTCATGACACTTTGCAGGTGCATATTGTTACCTGAACCTCCAGCAGTATTTGAATTGGCATCTCTACAGCATAAATTATAATCGATAGTCCAGCTATCACAATCGGCAGGGAAGCAAACTGTACCTTCGTAAGTTGCTAGCCAAGCACCAGGTACTGTTCCGCCATTACATGTACTAGTTGCTGTAGCACAAGTTTGTGCAACATCAACACTTAAACCTGTCTGATTCAGAACTGGCATAATCGGATTGGGCAACCCACAACTATTTGTTATAGTAAACCCACTAGTCATAGTAGCAGGGTTAGTACTTGGGCAATTAATAACTTGTGTAAAGATAAAAGTATAACACAAAGGATTATTAGGGTCACAAGTCCAAGTTATATTTCCGCCTGGAATATGGGATGCTTTCATGTTAGTTAATCCTATTAACATAATAGCTGTCATCAATAGTACTTTTTTCATATCAAATCATTAACAAATTAATAACTCATCCTTTAAATGGATAGTATAATTACTTGACGGTAAAATTACAAAAGGGTTGCTTAGGTTAATAATTAAAAAATAGGTAAAACGTCAGTATTGTTTTGGTATATTTTGTTATAACGTATTTTTCGGAATAATAAATTCATAATAGGATATTCTGTAGAATATTATCCTATTATAATAAAAATACAACAACTTTAATTTATTTTAAAAAAATGTTAAATATTTAAATACATTTAAAATAATCAAAAGGTTCTAAACAATCTTTACATTGATATAAAGCCTTGCAGGCAGTTGATCCAAATTGACTTGTAAGTGATGTGTTTTTGGAGTTGCATTGAGGGCACTGAACCGTTTTTAAATCTGATCCAAACAAAGTCCCTTTGTCTTCTGTTCCTTTAATTGGAGGAGCTATTCCATAGTTTTTTAATTTGAGTAAGGCTTCTTCATTTATCCAATCGGTTGTCCAAGCTGGAGAATGAATTGTGTTAATTTCAAAATTTGTTATACCTTTTTCTTTTAATTTAGTTTTGATATCGTCTTCAAATGCTTTCATTGCAGGGCATCCTGAATAAGTAGGAGTTATAGAAACGATAATACTATTATTAGATATTTCTACTTTTCTTAAAACACCTAATTCAACAATATTAATAACAGGTATTTCTGGGTCAGGAATTTCAGAAAGGAATTCCCAAATTTGTTCTGTTGTATATTTTGTAGTATTTGACATTAAATACTAAACTTATAACATCGGTTGTGGGTTACCACTTTGCGTCAGGATAAGCCCTTGGTAAGAATTGTAATTCAGTTAATAAATGTCCTAAACCCTCTGAATGTATACCATCTAAGCTACCTTTTTGCATAAAACCATCCTCTGGTCTTGTTAGGGATGCTCTATTAAAAATATCATCTATAGTCTCGTTCCATAATGGTTTTATGGTGTTTAAATCAATAGAAATTTTTTCTTTAATAAGCAAGGTGTCAACAGCATTCATTTCGAATAAGTTAGCAGTGTATTCCCATATATCATTTAAAGATTGTTGAACTTTATTATGACTCTCTTCTGTTCCGTCTCCTAGCCTAACAACCCATTCAGCACTATGTCGTAAATGATATGTTACCTCTTTGACAGACTTTGCTGCGAAAGCAGCAATATTGTTATCGGTACTATTAGATAAAGCATTATATAAATGATAATAAAAAGCCGAGTGTAGTAGATTTCTTATTACGGTATCACCAAAATGACCATTAGGTCTTTCTGAAAGTAAATTGTTGTAAAATTCTCTTTCTAATCTTTTATAGGCTAAATCATTTTTCCGTTCTTCCTTTGTTTTCTATTTCTCCAGCATAGGTAAGCATTGTTCTCGCTTGACCAAATAAGTCTAAACTAATATTAGACATAGCAATATCTTCCTCTAGTATGGGGCCATTGCTACACCATTCAGCCATTCTTTGAGCCAAAATCAAACTAGAGTCACCTAATCTTAAACAGTATTTTACTAAAGCTTCGTTTAAAGTCATTGTTAAATATGTTTAGCGCCTTCTGGCATTATGTAATGAGTAGGGTTTCTGTATGCTTTGTCATTTGCAGGGTCGAAAAAAGGGCCATCATTCTCAGGTGATGAAGAGGTGATAGATTCAAAAGGAACTACCCATATACATGTGCCTTCTTGCCTTCTTGTATATAAATCTCTAGCATTTTGCAACGCCATTTCTTTGTCTTGAGCATGTAAATTCCCAACATGTTTATGAGCTAAGCCTGGCTTACTCTGTATAAAAACTTCCCAAACTGGGCCTTGATTATCTGTATTTTCTGACATTATATAATAAATTTATTAAGCTACTTTTTGTTTAAGACTTTGTTTTGCGGCATAAGCTTGAGCTGCCTCTCTTACCCATTTCCCATTATTGTGAGCGTTGTTGTAATGTTTAAGCCTTTGTTTACTACAAGGTCCACCACCTTTTACAACAGACCAAAATTCATCCCAATCCATTGCTCCGAAATCATAACTTCCTCTTTCTTTATTCCATTTTAAGTCAGGATCAGGTATTGTTAGTCCAATTATTTCGGCTTGATGTACGGTTTTGTCTATAAAACTTTGTCGTAACTCATCATTGGTTGCTCTTTTTATTTTCCATTTCACGGCATTTCCTGTATTAGGAGAATCAGAATCATGTGGGCCAAACATCATTATAGATGGCCACCAGAATCTATTTAATGCATCTTGTGCCATGGATTTTTGTTCTGGAGAGCCTTTGGCCATATCGGCAATTATTTCATAGCCTTGCCGTTGATGAAAACTTTCTTCCTTACAGATTTTAACCATGCCTCTAGCGTAAGGGCCATAAGAAGTTCGCTGTAAAGAAACTTGGTTTACAATGGCAGCACCATCAACCAGCCACCCAACTGCACCCATATCAGCCCAAGTTAAGGTTGGGTAATTAAAAATACTTGAGTATTTCGCTTTTCCAGTTCGTAGCTCATCCAAATATTCAGTTCTACTTTTCCCTAATGTTTCTGCAGCTGAATAAAGATATAAACCATGTCCAGCCTCGTCCTGAATTTTTGCTAGTAAAACAACTTTAGCTCTTAAACTTGGAGCTCTTAAAAGCCAGTTTCCTTCAGGCTGCATTCCAATAATTTCAGAATGAGCATGCTGAGAAATTTGCCGTTGTAAATGTTTTCGGTAATCCTCAGGCATCCAATCTTTAGGCTCTATCTTAATTTCAGCATCAATTTTTGCTTGAAATTCTTCTAATTTTTTTTCGTCTTC
>JAESUI010000031.1 GCA_016763135.1 Flavobacteriales bacterium | reverse complement strand
TGTCTATTTGTTCTGTCTCAGCAGCTCTTCTTGCCTCAGCAGACGGCCTTACTTGGAATCCAACAATAATTGCCTCAGATGCAGCTGCAAGCATAACATCCGTTTCAGAAATTTGCCCTACAGATTTATGTATAATATTTACTTCTATTTGATCTGTTGAAAGTTTTTGCAATGAATCAGAAAGAGCTTCTATCGACCCATCAACATCCCCTTTTATAATTACATTTAACTCTTTAAAATCACCTATTGCTAATCTTCTTCCAATCTCATCAAGGGTAATATGCTTCTGTGTTCTAACACCTTGTTCTCTTTGTAATTGGAGTCTTCTTTCCGCAATTGCTCTTGCCTCTTTCTCGTCATCCATTATATGAAACTTATCTCCTGCACTTGGCGCTCCGTTTAACCCCAATAGAGATACTGGCGTAGATGGACCTGCCTCCTTAAGGTTATTACCTTGATCATCAAACATTGCCTTTACTTTCCCACTATAACATCCTGCTAAAACAACATCTCCGATTTTCAAACAACCTCCTTGAACTAATATGGTAGAAACGTACCCTCTACCTTTATCTAACTCAGATTCAACAACTGTTCCTACTCCATTCTTATTTGGATTGGCTTTTAACTCTAGCATTTCTGCTTCAAGTAAAACTTTCTCCAGCAGTTCCTCTATTCCTTGACCAGTTTTTGCAGAAATATCTTGATGTTGATATTTTCCTCCCCACTCCTCAACTAAAATATTCATCTGAGAAAGTTCTTCTTTCAACTTATCAGAAGTTATTCCATCTCTATCTATTTTATTAAATGCAAAAACAATAGGAACTCCTGCTGCTTGTGCATGATTTATCGCTTCTTTCGTCTGAGGCATTACATTATCATCTGCAGCAATCACAACAATCACAACGTCAGTAATTTGAGCTCCCCTTGCACGCATTGCAGTAAATGCCTCGTGACCAGGTGTATCTAAAAATGCTATTCTTTTACCACCTGCAACTTCAACTGAATAAGCACCAATATGTTGCGTAATTCCACCAGCTTCTCCAGAAATAACATTTGCTTTTCTAATGTAATCCAATAAAGATGTTTTACCATGATCTACATGCCCCATTACAGTAACAATAGGAGCTCTGTCAAGTAAATCTTTTGGATCATCCTCTTGATCTAAATCTATTTCATGATCTTCTGCCGCTGAAATAAATTCAACCATAAAGCCATGTTCTTCAGCAATAATAGAAAGTGTTTCCGCATCTAACCGTTGATTGATGGAAACAAACATTCCTAAACTCATACAAGCGCCAATAATATCATTAACACCAATATCCATCATTATTGCAAGCTCACTAACTGTAACAAACTCTGTTAGTTTTAACACCTTTTTCTCTGCCGCTTCTATTTCCGCATTAATATCTGCTTGTTCACTAGCCGCTAATCTTTTTTCTTTCCTATGTTTCGCCCCCTTCTTCTTTCCTCCTCCAGTCAATCTTGCTAAGGTCAATTTAATTTGAGCTTGAACTTCTTCTTCCGTTAATTCAGCTTTCCGTACAACTCTCCCTTTGTTCCTGCCTTTATCAAATTGCTTTTTCTTAACAGTCGTAACATCAACTTTTCTAGTAATTCTTTTTCTTTTCTTCTTTTGACTTTCAACATCTCCAGAGGATGAGGCTACAGGTTTTTTTACTTTTTTAGGTAATTCTATTTTCCCTAAAATTTTTGGAGCATCAATTTTTTGGTATTTAGTTTCTATTTCTTCAGGAATTTTTCTTTGCACAACTGGTTTTTCTTCAGCTTTAATTTCCTCTTTAGGCTCTTCTTTCTTTTCCTGAACCTTTTTCTTATCCGGCCTAGTTTTTAGATTTAACTTATCTAAATCTATTTTACCAATAACCTTTAAATCACCATTAGGTTTTATCTCTTCAGAAACCTCTTCAACAATCTTTTTAACAACCTCTTTAACAACCTCTTCAGGAACTTTTTCTTCCTTCTTTTCCGGTTCAATTCCCTGAACCTGAGCTAAAGTTATTGTTTCCTTTTCAGTACCAATGGAAACTTTTTTAGATTCCTCTTTAGCACTTATTTCTGATTGAAATTCAGTTTGCAAAACATTGAATGTTTCAGCATCAATTTTTGTATTAGGATTGCTTTCAATCTTAATATCTTTTGTTGCTAAAAATTCAATAAGGGTTTGTATCCCTACATTAAACTCTCTTGCTACTTTACTTAATCTTTTTACTCCTCCAGCCATTTGCTAATTACTCTTTTTCAGTCAGTATATAATACTAAAGTATATAATTTCTTTGAATAACCTATGTAAGGTTTATTAATCTTCAAATTCTTGTTTAAGAATATTCATAACATCCTCAACAGTTTCTATTTCTAAATCAGTTCTTTTCACTAATTGATCCACAGTTTGCTCTAGCACACTTTTCGCAGAATCACATCCAACAGATTTTAACTCCGCCAATACCCAGCCTTCTATTTCATCCGTAAACTCATCTAAAGCTACATCATCAGAATCATCTTCATCAACATCTCTATAAACATCAATTTCATATCCCACTAATATCCCTGCTAACTTAATATTAAAACCACCTCTTCCTATCGCTAAAGAAACTTGATCAGGTTTCAAGAAAACCTCTGCAGTCAACTTATCTCTATCTAATTTAATGGCTGTAATTTTTGCAGGACTTAATGATCTCTGGATAAATAATTCGATGTTACTTGTATAATTAATCACATCAATATTTTCATTTCTCAACTCCCTTACAATCCCATGAATTCTCGCACCTTTCATTCCAACACAAGCTCCAACCGGATCAATTCTATCATCATAAGATTCTACAGCAACTTTAGCTCTCTCTCCTGGCTCTCTTACAATATTTTTTATTGTAATTAATCCATCATAAATCTCAGGAACTTCTAATTCAAATAAACGCTCTAGAAACAAAGGTGATGTTCTTGATAAAATAATCAATGGTTTATTATTTTTCATTTCAACCTTCACAACAACAGCCCTTACATTATCTCCTTTTTTAAATCTATCATTAGAAATTTGCTCTGTTTTTGGAAGAATTAATTCATTATCCTCATCATCCAATATCAACATCTCTCTTTTCCATACTTGGTAAACTTCTCCAGTAATTAAATCACCAACTTTATCTTTATAATGAGCATAGATATTATCTTTTTCTAGCTCCATAATTTTAGACATTAAGTTCTGTCTTAATGACAGAACTATTCTTCTGCCAAAATCTTCCATCTTCACTTCTTCTGACACCTCTTCCCCAATTTCAAAATCAGGTTCAATTTTTATGGCATCAGAATAAGAAATTTCTTTATTCTCATCCTCTACTTCACCATCATAAACAATCTCTCTGTTTCTCCAAATTTCTAAATCTCCTTTATCTACGTTTACGATAAAATCGAAATTTTCATCATCTCCA
>JAESUI010000030.1 GCA_016763135.1 Flavobacteriales bacterium | reverse complement strand
GAGTATATTTTACCAAGGGCTAGATAGAAGTCATGAAGGAGTTGATATGGTTGAAAAATCAGTTATTTCTTATGGTGGTGTTCAAATGGGATTATTAGAAAAAGGAATTTCTTGGATTTCATTATTTATTGCACTTGCTCCTATGCTTGGGTTTATGGGAACTGTAATTGGTATGATTGGAGCCTTTGATGCGATTGCTGCTGCGGGGGATATTTCTCCTGTTGTTGTTGCGACAGGTATTAAGGTTGCATTATTAACAACAGTATTTGGATTAATTGTGGCAATTATCCTACAAGTATTTTATAATTATATTATAGCAAAGGTAGATAGTATTGTTAATGACATGGAAAATGCTTCTATTTCATTAATTGATATGTTGGTAAAGAACGAATTAACAAATAAATAAGAACTATGGGTAATAATAATAAATTATTCAGTATCATCTTAATGAGCTTGTTAGGGCTTTCAGCCCTGTTAAGTTTGTTATTTATGATTAGTGTGGTTTCTGAAGGGTTATTAATTGTTTGGTGCTACATTTTATTAGGAATTGCAGCAGTTACGGCAATAGTTTTTCCATTAATAACAATGGCGCAAAATCCTAAAGGAGCAAAGAACGCTTTGATTGGTGTGGTTGGTCTTATTCTTATCTGTGTTATTGGATATATGATGGCTGGAGATGAGACGCATGTAAACTACGATGGAACGGTGTTAGCAGATGCTGCTACGTCATTAAAATCTGAAGCAGGAATAATTGCAAGTTATGTATTATTGGCTGGAGCAGTTGGGGTAATTATTTTCTCAGAAGTTTCAAAAATGTTTAAATAAAAATGGGCAAAAGAGACATATCTGAAATAAATGCTGGTTCGATGGCGGATATTGCTTTCTTGCTATTAATTTTTTTCTTAGTAACCACAACAATGGATACAGATAAAGGATTAATTAGAAGGCTACCCCCTCCAATAGATAATGTAGAGCCTCCAGATAAGGTGAATCAACGAAATATTTTTGAGATTTTAGTAAATGCCAATGATCAATTATTGGTTGAAGGAGAGTACATTCAAGTTACAGAGTTAAGAGCGAAAGCTAAAGAATTTATTAGAAGTAGCCCTAGCTACCCAAAAGGTATAGATGAGAATAATTCGGGGTATTTAAATATGCCAGCGTTTAAAATGACAGAAATTCCAATATTAGGGAATATGTATGTTTCTAAACAAATTATTTCATTACAGAATGATAATGGAACCTCTTATGAAATGTACATTAAAGTTCAAAACGAATTAGTTGCTGCATACAATGAATTGAGAAACGAATTTGCTCAAGATAAATTTGGAAAATCTTATGTTGAACTTGTTAAGCAAGCAGGGTCTTCAGATCTTGCTAAAGATAAAATGAAGGCTGTTAAAAAAGTTTTTCCACAGAGGATTTCTGAAGCGGAACCAAAAAGAGTAGGAGGGGATAAATAATGTCAAAGTTTAGAAAAAAAGGAAAAGTAAGTCAACCTGCAATTAACACAGCATCGTTGCCAGATATTGTTTTTATGTTATTGTTCTTTTTTATGGTAACTACCGTAATGAGAGAAACTTCTTTAAAGGTGGAGAATATTAAGCCCGAAGCAACAGAAGTTTCTAAACTAGAAAAGAAATCTTTAGTAGCTTACATTTATATAGGGAAGCCAATTGCAGCATTACAAGCTCAGTTTGGTACTGCTCCTAGAATACAGTTAAATGATGTTTTTGCAGAAATAGATGAGATTCCTTTATTTGTAGATATGGAAAGAGATGATAGAAGTGAAGCGGAAAGGAATATGATTACTTGGTCGTTAAAAGTAGATGCAAAAACAAAAATGGGAATTGTTACTGATGTTAAACAAGCACTTAGGAAAGTTAACGCATTGAAACTTAATTATTCTACTAGAAAAACGGATAAAATATCGAATAAATAATCGATAAAATAATTAAAAAAAAGCCTTCCATTTTTGGAAGGCTTTTTTTATGCTTAATAATGTACTTTTGTAAAAGTGTCTTTTTTCATAACATACCAAGTTGCTGACTCATCATTGTTAAAACAACCTTTTGAGGTAGAAGAGGAAGAAAATGGCTTGGAATTAATTGAGGAAGTTGATGGCCCTATTAATCTTCCACCAATTAAAAATAATTATTTTTCTAAAATTAAGTTAGATACGGCAGGTCGAGTTGATACTTTTTATGGAATAAAAAATGAAGGAACTATTCCCATTAGAAATGTAGAGATTGAAACGCAAAAAGAAATTGCATTAGAAAAATTATTTACTCCAAACCCTTTAGTGGTTAATGTTGCGAATTGGCAAGTAATTATTTTAATTGGGGCTGTACTTTTCTTAGGGTTTATAAAAGCCTTTAGTAATAATCGATTTAAGCTGTCTATAAGATCATTGTTTAATTATGGCGTGGCTCAAGAAATTACGAGAGAAGAAAAGGTGTTTTTCCATCGGTCAAATATTTTATACACTATAATTCATTTAGTAACTACATCATTATTTATTTTTCATATAAAAGAAACTCTCAAGACTAATGTTTTAGAAGAAAATAATTTCATAACATTTCTTTTAATTATAGGGTTTTTAATGACGGCATATCTTGTAAAATACATTTTTTCTAAAATCATATTTTATATATTAGATGACACAAGTATGGCTGTTGAGTATACATTTAATGTGTCTATATTTAGTAATTTACTAGGTATAATTCTAATTCCTATACTTTCTATAGCTTATTTTTCTTCCCTTCCTTTCTCGTTTATATTACTGTATATAGCTATACCTGTGCTAATTTTATCTTTTTTGTTAAGATTGTTTAGGTTATATGTGATAGGAAATGCTAAAGGAATTTCGTATTTCTATATATTTTTGTACATTTGCACCCTCGAAATTTTACCGTTGGTCGTTTTGTATCGGATTTTCATCCTTAAATAAAGCGAATTCGACTAAAAAAGATAAAGGATAATGTTGAAAGTAAAGAACGTTTTAGTATCACAACCAAAGCCAGAAACAGAAAAATCTCCATATTTTGATCTATCAACAGATTATAAAGTAAAAATAGATTTTCGTCCATTTATTCATATTGAAGGAGTTCCAAGAAAAGAATTTCGCCTTCAAAAAATAAATATATTAGATTATAATGCTGTAATATTTACAAGTAGAAATGCTGTAGATCACTATTTTAGAGCAGCAGAAGAATCTAGGGTTAGTGTTCCAGATGATATGAAGTATTTTTGTATTTCGGAATCTACTGCATTTTATTTGCAGAAATATATTGTTTACAGAAAAAGAAAGATTTTTCATGGACAACAAAGATTTGCAGATTTAATACCTTTATTAAAGAAGCATAAAGACAATAAGTTCTTATTGCCGTGTTCGGATATTTTAAGATCTAATATTCCTGATTTATTAAAAGAGAACGATATTGATTTTAAATGTGCTACACTTTATAGAACTGTTTGTAGTGATTTGTCAGATTTAAAAGATGTAAATTATGATGTGCTGGTTTTCTTTAGTCCATCAGGAATTAAGTCACTTTATCAGAATTTCCCTGGATTTAAACAAAACGACACAAGAATTGCTGTCTTTGGTCCTACTACTGCTAAAGCTGCTGAAGAGGCAGGGTTAAAAATTGACATAGCTGCTCCTCAGCCAGAATCGCCATCCATGACAAGAGCTCTTGAGCTCTACATTAAAAAGGCAAATAAAAACGGCAAAAAAAAGAAATAATTTTATATTGAAAAAAGAGGTTAATTTTTAACCTCTTTTTTTTGTCAAAATAAAATCGACAGACCTTTCTATATTTAAAAATAAGGCTTGATTATCGAGTTATATATTGTTACATTTGCAGCCAATTTTTCACCTAAAGAAAACACATGAAATTATCTAAATTTAAATTTACACTTCCAGAAGAATTACTTGCCGAAAGACCAGCAGATGAAAGAGAGGAATCAAGGTTGATGGTTCTTCACCGAGAAACAGGAGAAATAGAACATAAAAAATTTAAAGACATTATTGATTATTTTGATGATGGCGATTTAATGGTAATGAATGATACCAAAGTGTTTCCTGCAAGAATGTATGGAAATAAAGAAAAAACAGGTGCTCGTATTGAAGTTTTTTTATTGAGAGAACTAAATAGAGACAGCCTACTTTGGGATGTATTAGTTGATCCAGCAAGAAAAATAAGAATTGGAAATAAACTTTATTTCGGAGATGATGATTTAGTAGCTGAAGTAATTGATAACACAACATCAAGAGGAAGAACATTACGATTCTTATTTGATGGGCCATACGAAGAGTTTAAAGCCATTATCGAAAAACTCGGGGAAACCCCAATTCCAAAATACATTAAAAGAGCGGTAGAACCTGAAGATGCCGAAAGGTATCAAACTGTTTATGCGAAAAATGAAGGGGCAGTGGCTGCGCCTACTGCAGGATTACACTTTAGTAAAAATTTGTTAAAAAGGCTTGAAATTAAAGGAATAGATTTCGCTTATTTAACATTGCATGTTGGATTAGGTACTTTTAGGTCAGTTGAGGTTGAAGACTTAACCAAACACAAAATGGATTCTGAAGAAATTCATATTCCTGAACTATGTGTTGAACAAGTTAATACAGCAAAAAAAGAAAAAAGAAGAATTTGTGCTGTAGGAACAACTTCAATGAGAGTATTAGAATCATCAGTATCTACCGATGGGTTTTTGAAGCCATTCGATGGATGGACAAATAGATTTATTTTCCCGCCATTCGATTTTAATTTAGCTAATTGCATGATTACTAATTTCCACACACCTGAGTCAACATTATTAATGATGACAGCAGCCTTTGGAGGTTATGATTTGGTAATGAAAGCTTATAAAGAAGCAATTAAAGAAAAATACCGTTTCTATACTTATGGTGATGCGATGCTAATTATATAAGAAGAATTAAGAAAAAGGATATTAACATAAAAACATAATTTAAATGAAACTAGAAGACCTAAAACTTTACCAAGAATGTTTAGATTTTGAACAAGAAATTTGGAACATTGTAAATGAATGGGAAGGATTTAACAAAGACACGATTGGAAAATCATTTTTACAGTCAGCAGATGAAATTTCAGGAAATATTGCTGCAGGCTACGGAAGATACAATTTTAAAGACAAAAAACATTACAGTTACATTTCTAGAGGATACTTATTAAAAACCAAAGGGTGGTTAATAAAGTCTAAAGAAAGAGAATTAATAGGAGAAGAGAAAGCGGAT